>DATMZL010000972.1:0-7443 GCA_035607075.1 Polyangia bacterium | reverse complement strand
GGTGCCGGAACCGGCCGCCACTTCACCCGAGGGCGATCGTCGGTTGGATTGGTCACCGCACGTCCCCAAGACCGCCGAGAAGGCCAGTAAAGCCAGCCGACCAGGTTTGATGTCCAGCCCACGCGCCCCACGCGTCTTCGTCTCCATCTCGATCCTCCAGTTCGCTGTCTCTGGTCAGAAGGAGTGCGGTCAGCGATCGCCGGCAGGGAAAGTTTCGTAAGAAATCTGGTCGGCGGCGATCCCGTGCGAGTTAGCTGGCGCGCGTGGGGAAAGTTTCGGGACGCAGCGCGCGCAGGCGCTCCGCGGCAGTCGCGAGCGTGCGCGCCGACAGCGGGCCGTGAGCGCCGCGGGCGTAGGTCTCGCACAGCCAGGCCGCGGCCGGCTCGATGCCGGCGAAACCGCGCATCGGGAAGCGAGGTCCCGCGAGCAGCATCATGCCGCTGACGATCGGTTCCGAGATTGACGACGTCCCGCCGAGCAGCGCGACCGCGAACGCGCTGATGTACGGGCCGATGATGTCGAGCGCGTCGACGAGCTTCTGTCGCGCCGCCAGCGACGGGGGCTGAAATGTCGGCTCGACGAGCGCCAGGTAAACAATCTCGCCACCACAGCGTTCCACCGAGCGCGGCGCCGTGTGCAGCACCTGGTCCAACAATTCCGGGGTGAGCTGGCCGCCCCAAGTGGCCAGCGCGACGTTGCCGATATATCCAACCTTTCGATGCTCGGAGACCTGGATGACCTCCAGCTCGTCGTTCCCGCAGCCGTGCGCGCGCCCCTTCGCCGCCTGTACCTGCATGACGGTCGACTGGGGCGGCGTGATGCGGGCAGCCGGTCCGTCGAGCTGCCCCTCCTGGCTCACCAGGCGCGACACGCGGCGGCGCGCGGTCACCAGGCGCTTGCGCACCGTCTTGCGATCGTGGTCGACCAGCTGGGCGAGCTCCGTCAGCGGCATCTGCCCCACGTCGTGAAGCGCGAGCAGGTCGCGGGACTCGTCGTCCAGGCGGTTCAGAGCCCGCCGTACCAGCGCCAGCTGCTCGCGGCGTTCCGAGCCTGCGCCGGGCCCCTCCCCGTTTTCGGCACCGCCCGCACCGATCGCAAGCATCGGATCGTCGGCGGGCGATTCCGTCTCGGGATCACGGCGCAAGATCTCCAGCTTGTGAGCAAACCGGCGGCGATAACCTGCCGCGACCCGACGGCAGATCGCGCGCAACCACAGATCCACGCGCTCGACCCCGGGCACCAGATCCACCTTGTCGTGTACGACCAGGAAGACCTCGTGACAGAGGTCGGGCAGATCCGCGTCGCGAACGCCGAGGTCCGCGAGCCGGCCCCGCACATACGAGGCGAAATTCGCGTACGCCGCCGCGGTGATGTTGCTCCGCTCGGGTTTGCCGGAGGCGGCGCCGACGCCAACGTCAGACTTCAATGCGCGAACACGCATCATGCCTACTCACCTACCGCGCGCCCGTGGCGCGGTCTTGTAGGGTATTGCAGACATCGCGCCGCCGAAACCGAACGATCTCCTCGATTTGCATCGCCATGCGAGGCCTCCCCATAACTGAGTGTCGCGAGCGCGGCCCGCTGGGGAAACAATCTACGGTGAAGCGGCTGGTTTCTGGAATCCCTAACGACAGGGGTCGAAAGACCTTCACCTCGTCGACGAACACGACAACTATCTTGCGAGCCGCATTTTGGACTGGGGAACACCCACTGATCATGGGGCCGAGGGTGATCCTCTTTGGCGGCTTGTCGGCGGCGATCGCCTTCGTGGTGACCGGCGGTTGCGGCAGTCGCGCGCTGACCGGGCAAGCCGGGACGACCGCAGAAGCCGGAACGACCGGGCAAGCCGGAACGACCGGAGAAGCCGGGACGACCGGAGAAGCCGGAACGACCGGGCAAGCCGGGACGACCGGTACCGGCTGCGCGACGGGCGGCGCGAGCGACATATTCTTCAGTCCGCTCTGCTGCCAGGTTCCGTTGACGGCCGAGGGCGCCGTGCCAGCGCCGCATGGCGCGTGCACCCCGACCGACACCCAGTTCTGTTATCAGAGGACCTGTGGACCGGAGGGCGTCGGTTGGGACCCCGTGACCTGTGGGGGCGGTTTCTACGACAAGCTGGTTGACTGCCGTTTCGACCCGAGCCGCGACTACTCCTGCTACAAGATCCCGTCGACCCCCAACACCGCGTGCCCCGCCGGGGTGACGATCCAGGCAACCATGGAGTGCGACGTTCCGACGTGCACGCCCTGCAACAGCGCGCAGGGCATGATGGGGGGCCAGTTTCTCGATTCGTCGGGCGCTGCCAAGAGCGGCTACTGCGTCTGCCGAGCGCCGAACGCGGCCGGCGTTCGCGTCTGGAGCTGCGGGAGCGACACCAGCTCGTGGCCCTGCCCCGGAAACCCTGGCTGCTGATCGGTCCGAGTCCTGCGCCGGGGCCTCCTGACGCGCGGCGAGGCGCTGTACCCTCGGCGCCGGAAGTGAGCTCCAAGTCTCCCGACACCCGCGCCGTGCTGGCGCAACTGGATTCGACGTCACTCCTTGGGGAGCTTGTCTAACGACGGCACGGGATCGTCGGGATGGGGAGCTGACCGAAGCCGCGCCAGGCGCTTCGCTCGCATTTTTCGATACCAATCCTCGTATTTGTCGGGCGATCGCATGTCGTCGTCAAAGACGAGGAAGTAGACCGCCTCGCCGTTCGCGTCTGCTCGTCTCATGAAACCCCGCGCAGGCGGGACCATGTTCAGCGTCTTCTGGACTTCCGCATCGTCCTCGGAGGCGCGCTTTATGTGGAGCTCGCAGATGGTCGTTCGACAGTCCAGCTTGGCGATCGTGGCTTTTGGAACGAGCTGATGCAGGTCGCGACCGAGTGCCCCTCGGATCGCCGATTCGATTCGGGTGGCCCAGCTCTCGTTGCGGTTCTCCGCCGAGAAGATGCGCTCGGGCGGCTCGTGGGCCTTGAGGCGATCGTACGCGCTCGACTGAGACGCTATTGCAGGTGTCACCAGCGCGATGAATGCGAGAGCCATCAAGAACGAGCGGGTCATTCGATCCTCCTGTGCGCGAGGCGGACTCAAGACGATGGTCCGACCGGTTCTATTCACGGTGGTGACGGACCACTTGAGGGCGTCGGGCGGCGGCCCTGCGAAGTTCCGAGCTTACGAACGACAGCGCGATGAATTGCGGACTCGCCTTACGCCGATCGCTTGTTTGTACAGATTCACGGTTGAGGTTACTTTTCGCCGATGCGCGGCGGAAATCGAATGGCGGTCCTGGTCCTGGGCGGGCTGGTCGGCTGCGGTGGCTCCGGCGGCGGCCCCGGCGACGGCCAATCCGTGGCGCTGGATGACCTCGTCGCCAAAATGACGGAGGCCTCCTGCGCGCGCAGCGTGCGCTGCGGCTTCGTCTCGGACATGACCATCTGCCAGGCGACCTACGGTCCCGGCATCTTCGGGCGCCAGCTGTTCAACGATCTCGGTGCGGCGATCGCGACTGCCAAGGCGGGCAAGGCACAGTACGACGCCGCCGCCGCGCGCGCCTGCGTCGACGCCGTCCGGACCGACAACTGCGCGGCCCAGGTCGATCCGGCGGCGTGCGATCATGTCTTCGCGGGCACGATCCCGGACGGTGACCGCTGCATCGCTGACGAGGGATGCCTGCCCGGCAGCTTCTGCGCAGCCCCGACCAGCTCCGATACGCCGTGCGACGGAACGTGCACGGCCGGAGGCACGCTGTGCAACGACGACGGCGACTGCGCCGCGGGCTCGGCCTGCGACCGGCGCATGGGAGGGGCGACGAGCTTCGGGCGCTGCGTAACGGCGGTCCCGGCCGGAGCAGCCGGCGCGCCGTGCGGCACAAATAGCAGCTGCCAGCCCGGGCTGTATTGCACCGCCGAAAACGTCTGCGCGACGCCTTTGCCGCTCGGCGATGCCTGCAATGGCGTCGTCCCGGGCGGCCCGTGCGCAGAGGGGCTGCGCTGCACGGGCACGATGTGCGCCGCCGTCGCGAAGAAGGGCGAGGCCTGCGACGCGACGGTGGTGTGCGGCGGCGGGCTGACGTCGCTCGGATGCGATCCGACCTCGAACGTCTGCGTCGACCTGCCCACGAGCGGCCCGTGCATCGGCACCGGGATCTTCAGCTGCGATCCGCTGCACGCGTTCTGCGATCCGTCGGGCGCGACGCCCACCTGCAAGCCGTTCGCGAGCATCGGCCAGAGCTGCGATCCGGCCATCACCGGGCAATGCGGGACGGTGTTGATCTCCCCATCGCTCTACTGCATGTCATCGAGCGCCAGCGCCGGCACCTGCGCGACCCAGCCGGGATCCGCCGCCTGCCAGCCGTGAGCGCAGAGCGCGCTCGTTCGTTCGGCGTGACGATCTCCTCGCCCGCCGTCAGAACCACTTCACGGCGGGGGGACCGATCGCCGCGTTGATGGCGTCGAGCGGGTTGCGGCCACCCTTGAAGTAGCCCGCCGCCATCTGGGGGTGGCCCGCCTTCACGATCTTCGCCCCTGGCGCCTTCATCGCCACGATCGGCGCTTCGAGCTGCTGCGCAACGCCACCCCACATGACGAACGCGACCGCGCGCGCCTTCGCCTGCGCGCCCAGCGCGATCAGCACGCGCGACGTGAACGGCGCCCACAGCTGCTTGTGGGCGTCGCGGATCTTCCCGTCCCACACCGAGAACGTCAGCGTCCGGTTCGGCCACAGCACGCCCTGCGCAGCCCAGCGCGAGAAGAGATCGGCCGGCAGGGTGATCTCGCCCGAGGCGACGGCCTTCGCGATCTGCAGGCCGGTCTTCTTCTTCCACGCCGGCTGCGTTCGCACGGCGGCGATGACGATGTTACGCAGGCTAGGACTGACGGTCTTGGATCGAATCTGCGCCTTCCAGTCGGTGACGTCGCCTTGCTCAAACGATCGGCCGGTGGCCTGCTGGATCTTCGTGTAGGGATCGTTGCCGAAGATAACGGCGCGGACACGGTCGGGATTCATATCCTCGAGCGCGTGAAAGAATCGCTTCGGCCAGATCGGACCGCCCGCCAGCGTCGCCGGGATCTGATCGAACGGAAGCTCGACTCCGTCGAAGCCCGGGCGCCAGGCCGCCGGAAGAACGGAACGCCAGGCACCGAGCATGGAGGTCAGGTCCGTCCGCAGCGTGGCCGTGGGCATGTCGATTGTCCTCCGTTGCGCGAATCTATCCGACCGGCTGAGGGTTCTCACGTCCCTCGCTGTTTACGCGGCCGCGCGCGATACTGGTCGAATCATCTTGCCAGCGCGCTCGAGCCTTCGCGATCGGGTCATCGCCGGACTGGGGGTGCCGACTGCCGAGATCGTCGATCATGGCGTTCTCTCGACCGCGGGCCCGACGCATGACCGGTTCTTCCACGTGCGCGACGAGATCGTCGTCGCCTGGAACGTGCGCGGCACGAAGCCGGGCGTGACGCCGCGACCCCCGATCGCGCCCGCGCTGGCGTCTGCGGTCGCCGGATTTCTCGCGTCGATCAGATGACCGGCGAGTACGAGACGCGCGACGATCGCCTCGACGATCCGACGATCGAGAAGTTGTTCCGCATCGTCTACCTCTGGAAGCTCACGGGTGACCACTGGAAGGCCAAGGTGAAGACGGTGACACTGTCGCCGAAGCCCGGACCCAGCGCCGCCGCTCGAAAGCCACTGAGCTTCGAATACTAGGTGTTATCGTTTCCATCGTGCGCTGGTTTCGCCGGCTGTTCGGGTCGGAACGTCACGAGCACCGCGCGGGTCCGAAGGCCGCCCGAGACGGTGCGCTTGTGGGCGGCGTGAAGCAGGGCCGCTGGATCGAGGACGAGGAACACGGAACGCGCCTGCTCGAGGTCGAGTATCGCGACGGCGTCCGCGACGGTGCATACCGGCGCTGGCGCCATGATCGCACGCTGCTCGAAGAGGGCGTTTACGTCGCCGGCAAGCGCGAGGGCGCATTCGTCATCCACGGACGCAAAGTACGGATCGATGGCAACTATCACGCTGACGAGCTCGACGGCATTCACCGGGCGACGCGACCCGACGGGTCGATCGAGAGCGAACGCGAATATCGCGATGGCGTCCTCGTTCGCGGGCCGTGGGAGCTGCGCGACGACGTCCACCGCAACTGGATCCGCGAGCGTGGAACCTACGCCGACGGCCTCCGCGAAGGCCTCTGGCAGGAGTACGGGATCCCGAGGGCCGGGGCACCGAAAGGTGAGCTGGGCCCGCTCATCGTCCGTTGCGAGTACCAGCGCGGCATGCTCGACGGGCGCTACCAGTCCTGGACGTACCACGACAACATGATCTTGAAGGACGGCGCGTACGCCGCTGGTCGGCGCGTCGGACACTGGCGGTTCACGCGCCACGACGGCTCGACGTCGGCAGAGGTCGACTACGACGATGCCGGCGCGGTCCGGTCGTTGCGCTGGACGGCGCGCGACGGACGCGACCGACCTCCTGTCGCAGTTCTCGGTGGTGACGACGTCGAGCGGTGGATCGCGCTGGCCGATGAGTGGGACGCGCGGCAGGAGGGCGGAGTCTCCGGAGTGCAGTTGGCGGTCGACAGGTGGCCCGCCCATGATCGCGCGCGCGCGCTTGCGTGGATCGACGAGCGGCTCGCCGCTGGCGAGAGACCGGATCGCTGGTTCGCGATCGATGAATGGTTCGAGCTGATGACCGATCGCGACGACATCGATCCTCGGACCCGGCTGGTCGACTCCCTCTCGTTCGATCACCGGGGTCTAAACGCGGCGCAGACCGACCGTCTGCTACGGTTCGCGCCGCAGATCGTCGTGCTCGCGTTTACCGAGTGTGTTGTGGAGCCCGGTCTCGAAGCGCTGTTCCCGGAGGGCGTCGCGTGGTCCCGCCTCGAGGCGCTCTCGTTTGACGAGTGCGGCCCGCCGGGTGCCGTGATCCGGCTTCTCGCTTCTGCGAGCTGGGCGGTCAACCTGCGCGATCTCGGCTTCACCTACGACGCGCTCTCGACGGACGACGTCACCGCGTTGCTCGGCGCGCCGTGGCTCGATCAGCTGACGGATCTCTCGCTGTCGATCGACGAGCGCGCGGGCTTCGAAGCGATCGCGGCCCGCGGGATGGCGCAGCTTCGCCGGCTCGAGCTCGAAGCATCCTCCGGCGAGGAGCCGCTCACGCCCGAGATCGTTGCGGCGCTGATCGACCCAGGGCGGCGCCCGCACCTCGAGCGGCTCAGCCTGACCGGCGTGAAGATCACCGGAGAGCTCCCGCATCGCGATGGTGTCGAGGTCGTGATCGAGGAGTAGACCTGAACCGTCGAAGCTGAGCGGAGCGAAGATCGGGACCATTTCCGGTGGCAGAAGCCCGACTGGCCATTAACACTTGCTCAGCCAACCCGCCGGTGACGCTGGACGAGAAAGACCGAGGCGCTCCTCTCGACGTCGACGATGCGACGCGCTCGAAGAGCGTGGCG
>DATMZL010001012.1:0-3152 GCA_035607075.1 Polyangia bacterium | reverse complement strand
GCTCCCGCGCGAAGCGCGGGTGTGCAGCTATTTCTGAGATGTGCTCTAGGGCGCGGCCGCGGTCTTCTGAAGCGAACGCTTGCCCTGATCGAGGACGCGCGCGCGAAGGTCGCGGTCGATGGCACCGTATGCGTCGCCGCTGCCGAGGCCCAGGTGGGACACGAACTCGACGGTGTCGGAGCTGGTCGCGACGAAACGGCCTGCGCACACGATCTCGTTGGTGCCGTAGCTGAACACGTAGCTTCGTCCCAGCGCGGCGCGGCCTGCGAAGGTCTTCTTTCCGACGTCAACGCCGCGCGAGCCGGCCTCCGCCTCGACGATCACGACGACGTCCGGCTCCCAGAATCCACGGGCTGCCAGTTCGTTCGCCTGTTTGAGGAGCGCTTCGATGCGCGCGCCCTCCGCGCGCTCGAGATCGCGCCGAATATCTTTCGCGCGCGTGGCCAGCATGCGCGCGCGTGGGCTGCGGGCCGCGGCGAGGGCCGTCGGCGTGATCACGAGCTCGCTCGACTCTCCGGAGTCAGCCCGCGCAGCCGCGGCGTTCCGCATGAAGGCATCCAGATCGGGGCCGTTCGCGCCTGTGACGCCGAGGCGCTTCTTCAGCTCGCCCGGGGCGAGCGGCATGACGCCGGGGACGTCGCACCGAGGCGCGTCCGCCGGCGGCGACTTGCGCGCCTCCGCGGCGGCGAGCGCGGTGTGCCAGGCGGCGTTCATCGCGTCGGCTTGCGCCTCCGCCTTGACCAGCTGCGCTTCCACCGCCTGACGCTGTTCGGCTTCGCGGCGCTCGCGCTCGCGGCTGCAAGCGGTGAGGCCGACACATACCAAAGCCAGGACCGCCGCGGTCCGGAGCCGTTCATGCGCGCGCGTCAGCTCCATTGGGTAAAGGATCAGACGCGACGTCGTTCGGGGAGTCGCGTTCATGGCAGCGGCCCGCACGCGCCGGCCACGCAAAAGGCCGACTTGCACTCGTGGTTGCTGCCGCACGCGACGCCCGGATCCTTCTGCGGGTAGCACTCCTCGTCGCCGGTGCAATAGAACCCACCGAGGCAGGTGGCGTCGCCGCCTGGGCATCCGGAATAGCACCGCATGCCCGACGGGTGGCAGCCCGCAGTCCCGCAGCTGGAGCTGGCGGGCGTGCGGCAGCTTCCCTGGCCGTCGCAGGTAGCGGCCTTCGTGAACGTGTTGCCGACGCAGGTCGGTGCCGCGCAGATCAGGCCCGCCGCGACCGGCACGCAGACTCCGAGCGAACCGGCGATGCCGCAGGAGCGGCACGGCCCGGCGCAGGCCATACCGCAGCACACGCCGTCGTTGCAGAACGCGGACGCGCACTCGGTCGCCATCTGGCAGGCCGCACCGAGGGGCTTTTTCTCGGTTTGCATGCTGCCGCCTGTTCCGACGGCGCCGCCGATCCCGCCGCCCGTACCGCCACTCGAGGCGCCGGCCGTGCCTGCCGCCCCGGTCGTTCCTGCGGCGGCGGTCGCGCCGGCGTTCCCGGTCGTGCCTGCGCTTCCGGTCGTGCCCGCGTTTCCGGTCGTGCCTGCGCTTCCGGTCGTGCCTGCGCCGCCGCTGGTTCCGGTGCTCCCGCTGGTTCCGGTATTTGCGTCGCCGCCGCTGCCGACCGGGCCGCCGTCAGGACGGAGCGGCGGCCGCCCGCAGCCGATCGCCGCCAGCGTCAGCGAAGCCAGAACCGCCCAGCGTGTCCGTCGTGCCGCCACTCCCGACCATGATGCCCGGGACGCAACGCTGTTCAATCAACTTGTGTGACGGTCGGTCAATCTGTCGCGCGCCTGGATCTCACGAAGGCCGGATCGTCGTCGTCCACGGCCTGGTGCGGTTGTTGCTCAGCGAGTCGTGCGAATCGTCGCTGGATTCACCTTCGCGCACTTTGAAAGGAGCCGAACATGGGTACCGCAGCGCAACTGGTCGTCGATGTATCCGAGGATGGCATCAACAATTGGACCCAGTACCTGCCGACGGGAAGGTGCAAGACGCCTCCGGGCCTCGCACTGTTCAATAACCGCCTGTGGCTCGCGAACGTGTCGACGAGTTACAGCAACCTGCTGGCGATCTCGTCCTCCGCGGCCGGAACCGACTGGGATCCCTTCGTCGACATTGCCGGCCAGAGCAAGTTCGGGCCGAGCATGGTCGCCTTTGGCGGTGCCCTCCGGATGGCGATTGTCGCGAACAACAACTCGAATGAGCTGCTCATGTCGTCGTCTGATAACGGCTACGACTGGAAGACCTTCGACCAGGTGGGCGGCTCGAGCAAGGCCGCGCCGAGCCTGGCGGTGTTCAATGGGAGGCTCTGGATGGCGATCGTCGCGAACAACAGCTCGAATGAGCTGCTGATCTCGTCGTACGACGACAGCACGGGCTGGCAGGGCTTCACGCAGGTCGGCGGTTCGAGCAAGTTCGCGCCGAGTCTGGCGGTGTTCAATGGGAGGCTCTGGATGGCGATCGTCGCGAACAACGGCTCGAATGAGCTCCTCATCTCGTCGTCTGCCGACGGCCTGACATGGGAGACCTTCGCCCAGGTGGGTGGTTCCGCCGCCAGCGCTCCCACAATCACGGCGTTCAAGAACAAGCTGTGGATGGCGATCAGCGCCAACAATGCCTCGGTGCAGCTGTTGCTCTCCAGCTCGGATGACGGCGCGCTGTGGTCGCCGTTTCCCACCATCCCGGGAACCAGCGTGGCCGGACCGACCCTCTGCGGGAGCGGCACGAACCTCTGCGTCGCCTACGAGACGTACTGGCCTTGATCGAGGCGGCGTCAGTCGCTGCCGATCGCCTCGATCATCACCCATGCGAGCTGGACGAGATCGAGGCTGAACATCGCGCGAAGATTGTGCTGGTCGTACGTCCCCGCGGGCGCCGAGACGCGCAGGTACACAGTCAACTCGACGACGGCCGACGCGCAGGCGATCATGGCGGGCGGCACGGACATCAAGGTCGCGGGCAGCTGCGGTCGACCGCTACATATCAGGAACACTGGGTATCGCATATCTATACGGCGGTACGCAGAGGTGACAACGCCGTCACGTCGCGGCTGCGCGATTTGCGCTCGTGCTAAATTCCGCGGCGATGGCTCTTTCGGACGAGCGGACCCGCGCTCCCGCGCTCAAGCGAATCATTCAAAAGGCGGCGCGGGTCGT
>DATMZL010001443.1:0-5278 GCA_035607075.1 Polyangia bacterium | reverse complement strand
CTACGGCGATCGCCCAGAGCACAACTACCCGCGCGTCAACTGCCCCGATCCGCCCGTGCGCGGGATGAGCGCCGAGATGGCCGAAGCCGACCTTTACTGCTGCGACCCGACGTAGCGCGCCGGCCGCTCGCCTGCACGCGGGCGTAGCAGACGACCTCGATGTTGTTGCCCTCGCGGTCCTTCACGAACGCCGCGTAGTAGTGCGGTCCGTAGTGGGGCCGCGGGCCGGGCTTGCCGTTGTCCTTGCCGCCCGCCGCCATCGCCGCGGCGTGGAACGCGTCGACCTCCGCCGGGTGATCGACGCGGAACGCGTAGTGCCCGCCCCCGGCGGCCTTCGGGTCGCGGCCCAGCCAGAAGATCTTCTGCGTCCGCGAGCCCATCCCGAACGCCGTTCCGACGTCCATGTTGATCTTCATGCCGATCGCGCCCAGGGCCGCGCCGTAGAAGTGGCGCGCGGCCTTGAGGTCGCGTACGGCGGCCCCGATGTGATCGAGGTTGACGATGCTGGTGTGGCGGCTGGCGGCCATGTCTCCCTCCGTGTGGACCGCCAACCTGAGACCGCCCGGCGGTTTGTCGAGAGGCAGCGCGGCGTCAGCGCTCGTCGTCGAAGTCCGAGGGCAGATTCCGGAACAGGAGGCCGGGATCGCGGGTCAGGGGCGCGACCTTCGGTCGCAGCTCCGCGCCGTCGACGACACAGACGGCGCGCGCCTTTGCGATCGATCTGACGCGGCCCACGGTCCAGGGGCGGCCGAACGCGAGGTTGCTGGTCGCGATCAGGCGCTTCTGGCGGGCGCCGTCGTCGCTGTCGCTGTAGACGACGGTCAGGCCCTCGCCTTCGTCCGGCAGCACGATGCGAAAGCGCGCGCCGCGATCGCTGCGCGTGACCCGGACCGTCGGGCTGGATGAGGGCGCGCCGTGCGCCTTGAACACCTGACCGTCCAGCCCGATGCCCCACTGCAACGCCTTCGCGTTCGCGTCAGGCCGGAAGCACCCGCTCGGGTGCTGCGGCTCGCCGAGGGCGCGCCAGAGCTCGAGGTGGTCTGCTTTCACCCAGCTCTTCGCCGCGGGCACCAGGTGATCGTCGCTGACCTCGACGAACAGCACGCCGCCGGACGACATCACCGCGCGCATCTCGGCGTCGCCCGTCGTGGTGCGCGGCTCGCCGTGAATGGTGAAACCGTGGTCCATGCCGTCGACGTGCGCCGCGCAGGCGCCCAGCGCCGTCGTCGGCCAGCCCGTCTTCACGAACGCGGGCGGCAGCGTCACCCGCGGGAGGATCACCTCGTCGCTGTCGGCGTCGCCAGGATCCGGGTCGGCGCCGGCGTCGGCCGGTCGGTCCGGGCCCTCGCGGCAGAATGCGACCGCGCTCGACTGCAAGCCCGCGAAGGTGTCCCAGTTCCAGCGTACGGTGCTTTCGTCCTCGCCGCCTCGCCACCAGCTCCGGTTGTATGTCTCGACGACGCGCAGCGGATCGAGGCCGATGGTCGTCGCCTCGTCGCCCCGCCAGGCCGACCCCATCTCGCGCGTGTATGTGATCGTTCGCTCCTCGGCGTCGGCCGACATCTCGTTCAGTCCGCCCCCCATCCCGAAGTCGCTGTCGTTCCAGTAGTCGAGCTCCAGCGTCTGGCGCCAGCGGAGCCTTCCCTCCTTCTCCGCCACCAGGTCCCAGCGGTAACGCTCGCGTTGCTTCTCGTCGAACTCGCCGCCTTCGTTGGCCTTGACCGCCGCATCGTCGATGATGTCCTCCTGCTCGCCCGTCCGCGGCGGCGCGCAGCGACGGCGGCCGGGCATGAGATCGACGCGGACCACGGTGTACCGCGTCCCGTCGGCTCCGACGCCCGCGGGCATCACGCGCGTGACGCAGCAGCGGGGGCGCTTGCAGATCGAAGCGTTCAGGCGCGCGGCGGCCGCGGCGGCGTCCTCGTCGCTGGGCTCGGGTTCAACCGCGACGGCGGTCGCGTCACGCCGCGCCTCGGCGACGTGGGCGGCGTCCACCCGCGCCGCCGCCGGACCAGGAGGTTGCGGCGGTCGACGGCACGCGGCGCCGGTGAGCGCCCACGCGAGCACCGCCAGGCACGCCGCGGCCCGTTCGCCCCGCATCCGCGACGAGAGATACCACGCGGATGCGCGGCCGTCCGTTCACAGGCTGCGACGGGGGACGAACGCGACCGGCTGGAACGCGACCGGCGCCTCGCGCAACGTCACGCCGGCGTCCGGATCGAGGCGCATCTCCTTGCCGCATTCCAGGCTGCCGCGGGTCATGAAACGAAGCTCGAAGGTCTGGCTCGCGCCGCCCGCCACCAGGAGGGGATCTGCGGAGCGCCAGGTGATGGTCCGCAGCGCGTAGCCGTCGGGCGTCAGCAAGCGGAACCTGTCGCGGTGAACGGTGATCGGTTCCGTCGAGCCGTTCCGGACGTCGATCTCGATCGCCTCGTCCACGAGGTCCCAGCCGTACTCGTCCGGTTCCTGGGTCTGCGAGCAACTCTGCCGGACTACCGCGACCTGGATGTTCTTGTCGGACAGCGCCGGGCCTGCGTTCCGGGCCGGCGGTTTCATCGCGACGCAACCGCCCGCGACGAGGAAGCAACCCGCGGCGATCACGGGATGAAACACGCTCGTGTTCGACATGCGCGGCCATGAGGCACGACCCGTGCCAGCCTCGAAGGGCGCGCTGGATTCGGCTCGCCGAGCGCGGCCCCGGGAAAGCCTCCCGATCGGTGAGGGAAATTTTCCCGATCGATCACGCCGCCCCGGTATTGCCGTCGATAGCCGAAGCGATCATGCTGGTCGCCGGTGATCCGACGATCCCTCCGTCCCGTGGTGCTCGGCAGCGCCATGGCCTTCACGGTCCTGGTGGTGGCCGGGCTCGCGTACTGGGACGCGATCCGCGAGTCAGACACCGCGCTCCGCGAGCTGGCCGACGGCCAGGCAACCTTCGCGCGCGCCCTGGGCGTCACGCTGGGCACCCTCCGCGCGACCGGCGCCGACAGCGACGCGCAGCTGCGCACGATTCTGCGGCGGGTCGAGCAGCCAGGCTCGCAGCGCGTTTTCGTGCATCGTCCCGGCGAAGCTGGCCTGCGCTCGACGACCGGCGAGGACGTCTCGTCGTCGAGGGTCGTCGAAGCGATCCACCGTCGCGAAGCCGTGGTCCGGATACCGCGCGACGAGGCAGCGAGCTTCGGCTTGCCCCCCCGCACCGGTATCGCCGGGATCGCCTACCCCGACGGTCCGGGCGGGATCGACATCGTGACCGTGAGCAGCGCGGAGCACCAGCGCGATCGTGAGTCGTGGGCGCGGCTGCGCTTGCTTCTCAGCGTTGCCGCCGCCGCCGGTCTGGTCCTCGCGTTCGGCGGCATCGCGCTGCGCATGCAGCGCAAGGAGCTGGTGCTCGAGAGCGAGCTTGCGGTCGCCGCGCTCCAGCGCCGCAGCGACGAGCGCCTGGAACGCGCGAGCAAGGCGGCGGCGTTCGGGACGCTCGCGATCGGCGTCGCGCACGAGATCTCGACGCCGCTCGGCGTGATCGCGGCGCGGGCGGAGCAGCTGCAACCGAAGGTCTCCGGCGACGAGAAGCTCGCCGGGGCGGTCGCGGCCATCGCGTCGCAGGCGGAACGCATCCGACAGGTGATCCGCGGGCTGCTGGGGCTCGCGCGCGGGGACGCGCCGTCGGCGGAGCGCATCGAACCCCGCCGGGTTGTCGCCGGCGCGGTCGGGCTGGTCCGGCACCGCCTGGACGGCGCGGGCGTCCGGCTGACCGAGGCGATCGGCGCCGGGCTGCCGGCCGTGATCGGGGACGAGAAGCTCCTGGAGCAGGCGGTCGTCAACCTGCTGCTGAACGCCTGCGACGCCTGCAAACCGATCGGCGGAAGCATCGTGATCCGCGCCGCCGAGGACCAGGGCGACGTCACCATCGTCGTGGAAGATTCCGGCGTCGGGATCTCCGGGGCCGACGTCGAGCGCGCGCTCGAGCCGTTCTTCACGACGAAGGCGCGGGAGGGCGGCGCCGGATTGGGCCTGGCCATCGCGCGCGAGATCGTCTCCAACCACCGCGGTACATTGACGCTGGCCCCGATGCCTGACCGCGGAACCCGCGCGACGATCCGACTTCCCCCGGCGAGGAGCGCGACGTGACCGCGGCACGGCGGGTGATGGTCATCGACGACAACCTCGAGATGGCGAGGACGATCGCGGACGGCCTGGGCGAGCGTGGCTACGACGCCGTCGCGGTCGAGACCGGCCGCGAAGCGCAGCGGCGTCTGGCGAACGAGCGCTTCGACGCGGTGGTCACCGACCTGCGCATGCCGGACGTCGACGGGCTGCAGGTGCTGGCGACGTCGCGCGCGCTCGATCCCGACCGGCCGGTGATCGTGATGACGGCCTACAGCGCCGTCGACAGCGCGGTCCAGTCGATCCGGCAGGGCGCCTACCATTACCTGACCAAACCCTTCAAGCAGGACGAGCTGGCGTTGTTCCTCGACCGCGCGTTCGCCGACCGCGAGATCCGACACGAGGCGGCTGCGCTGCGACAGGTCCTGCGGGCGCGCTTCTCGACGGCGAGCATCATCGGCCACAGCGCCGCGATGGAGGCGCTGCGCGATCGGATCTTGCGGGTCGCCGACGCCGCCGCGCCGGTGCTGGTCCTGGGCGAGACCGGCGCCGGCAAGGGTCTGGTCGCGCGTGCGCTCCACGCCGACAGCAAGCGCGCGAACGCGGCGCTCGTGTCGGTGAACTGCGCCGCGCTCCCCGAGGCGCTGCTGGAGAGCGAGCTCTTCGGCCACATCAAGGGCGCGTTCACGGGCGCGGTCGCCGATCGCCCCGGCCTCTTCGTGGAGGCGCACGGCGGCACCCTGTTCCTCGACGAGATCGCGGAGATGACGCCGGTGCTTCAGGCGAAGCTGCTCCACGCCATCGAGAGCGGTCGCGTCCGCCCGGTCGGCGCCGCCCGGGATCGGGAGGTCGACGTGCGCATCGTCGCCGCGACACACCGCAACCTCACCCAGCGCGTCCGCGAGGGAACGTTCCGCGAGGATCTCATGTACCGCCTCGACGTCGTCAGCTTGACGGTGCCGCCGCTGCGCGATCGCCGGGAGGACATCCGCGAGCTCACCGAGCACTTCCTGACGGACGCGCGGGCGCGCAATCCGCAGTCGCCGCTGCGGCGAATCTCGCCCCAGGCGTTCGCGGTCCTCGAGCGTTACCGCTGGCCCGGCAACGTGCGCGAGCTGGCGCACGTGGTCGAAAAGCTGGTCCTGTTCAGCGCGGAGGAGGTCGCGCGGGTCGA
>DATMZL010000592.1:0-3230 GCA_035607075.1 Polyangia bacterium | reverse complement strand
AAGCTGCCAGAGGGTAAACGGGGTTGGTGCCACCGGCCCCCGCAGCATGGCAGGCTCGCTCGCGCTTGTTTCATCCCTCGGGGTGCGGCAGCGCCCCGTCCAGACTCTCCCCGCTTCGCGGGGCGAGGGGATCGGATCAGGATAGGCGGAGGAGTTACTTCTTCTTCGCCGCGGGCTTGGCGGGCTTCGCGGCGGGCGCCGCTGCGGCGGGAGGCGGCGTCGTCGCGGGCGGCGGCGTGGTCGCTGCGGGGGCAGGCGCGGCGGCGCCACCGGGCGGCGTCACGTTGCCGCCGGGCGCTTCTTCTTCCTGCTCGGGCGCGCGGTCCCACTTGTCGACCTGGCCCGACCCCGTCGTGTCGTACCCGATGCGATCGAGCTTGCCGCCCTCGTAGTAATCCCACTCGTCGACCTTGCCGTCGCCGTTCTTGTCGAACTCGATGCGCACCAGCTTGTCGTCCTCGTAGTACTTCCAGACGTCGGCGCGCGAGTCGAAGTTCATGTCGCGTTCGTCGCGCACGCGCTTGCCCTGGTTGTAGTAGACGGTCAGGTCGAACTTGCCGTCCAGATCCAGGTCCGCCTCCTCCATCTCCAGCTGCGCGCCGTTGTCCGCGTAGTAGTAGACCATGTCGACCTTGCCGTCGTGATTCAGGTCGACCTGCTTGCAGGCCAGCACCTCGGTCTTCTGACCGCCGATGTCGACGGTTCGGAAGAACTTCCAGACGTCCGGTTTCTTGTCCAGGTTCGTGTCGGCCGTGACGACATGCTTGTCGCGCTCGTTGCACTTCTCGCGGTCGACCAGCGGCGAGCCGGGCACGTTGGACCCGCCCGAAACCATCTCGGCGTGCTTCTGGCTGGATGCACAACCGGCCAGGGCGGCCGAAATCACCAGAAGGACGCGCGTCTTGGACATCAGCATGGCTGCTACGGTAGGGCGGAACGGCTGATTCATCAAGTCGGAGGTCAGCGATCCTGCGGACATCCTTGACCGTCGACCTATGGTCATGCATGGTCATGCCATGGCGAGGAAGAAGATTTCCACGACCATCTACATCACGCCCGAGCAGAACGAGCAGCTCAAGCTCCTCAATTCCAAGACGCGCGTCCCCGTGGCTGAGTACATTCGTCAGGGAATCGACCTCGTGCTCGACAAGGAACGGCACAATCTCCCCGGGCAGCTTCCGCTGGCGGTCACCAACCGCCGCTGATTCGTTGTCCAGGTTGCTCCCGCCGCCGCTGCCGATCGACCACATCGCCTGACGTTCATGCCCACGCCCACCAGCCTCATCCGTAATTTCTCGATCATCGCCCACATCGACCACGGCAAATCGACGCTGGCCGATCGCCTGCTCGACGCCACCGGCGCGCTGAGCGATCGCGAGCGCAAGGCGCAGTTCCTCGACAGCATGGACCTGGAACGCGAACGCGGCATCACGATCAAGGCGGCGACGGTCCGTCTGTCGTTCCAGGCCGACGACGGTCAGACCTACGAGCTGAACCTGATCGACACGCCCGGGCACGTCGATTTCCACTACGAGGTGTCGCGCTCGCTGGCAGCCTGCGAGGGGGCGGTGCTGGTCGTCGATGCCTCGCAGGGGGTCGAGGCGCAGACGCTCGCCAACGTGTACCTCGCAGTGAACAACAACCTGACGATCGTCCCCGTCATCAACAAGATCGATCTGCCCGCGGCGGATCCGGAGAACGTCCGCCGCCAGATCGAGGACGTGATCGGCATCGACGCCTCCGAAGCGATCCTCGCCTCCGCGAAGGAAGGGAAGGGGATTCACGAGATCCTCGAGGCCGTCGTGGTCAAGGTCCCGCCGCCGGTGGGAGACCCGGCGGCGCCGCTGCGCGTGCTCCTGCTCGACAGCTGGTACGACGCGTACCGGGGCGTCGTCATCCTGGTGCGCGTCGTCGACGGCGTGCTGCGGCCGAAGCAAAAAGTCCGCTTCATGGCGGCGCGCCGCGACTACGAGATCCAGACCATCGGCGCGTACGCGCCGTTTCCCCGCGAAATTCCCGAGCTGGGCCCCGGCGAGGTCGGCTTCTTCACCGCCGCCATCAAGGAAGTCGCGGACGCGCGCGTCGGCGACACGATCACGGAGGCCAACAATCCGTGCGCGACGCCGCTGCCCGGCTTCCAGCCCGTGAAGCCGATGGTGTTCGCCGGCATCTTCCCGACCGATTCGGCGCGCTACACCGATCTGCGCGACGCCCTCGACAAGTTGCGGCTCAACGACGCGTCGTTCTCGCGCGAGCCCGAGACGTCGGCGGCGCTGGGGTTCGGCTTCCGCTGCGGCTTCCTGGGCCTCCTGCACATGGAGATCGTGCAGGAGCGGCTGGAGCGCGAATACGATCTCGATCTGATCACGACGGCGCCGACGGTCCGGTTCCGCTGCGTGCTGAAAAACGGCGACGTCATCGAGCTGGACAACCCCGCCAAGTTTCCGTCCGAAGGCGAGATCGACCGCATCGAGGAGCCGATCCTCGCCGTCACCATCCACACGCCGCCGGAGTACGTGGGCGGCATCCTCAAGCTGTGCGAGGAGAAGCGCGGGACGCAGACCGGCCTGACCTACGCGGGCGAGAAGCGCGTCATCATCCGCTACGACCTGCCGCTGACCGAGATGGTGTTCGGGTTCTACGACCGGCTGAAGTCCGTGTCCCGCGGGTACGCCTCGCTGGACTACGAGCCCAAGGATTACCGGCCCGCGGACCTCGTCCGTATGGACCTGATGGTGAACGGCGACCGCGTCGATTCGTTGTCGCTCATCGTGCACCGGGAGGGCTCCTATACGAAGGGCCGCGACCTGTGCGTCAAGATGAAGGAGCTCATCCCACAGCAGCAGTTCGAGGTCGCGATTCAGGCGGCCATCGGGTCGCGGGTCATCGCGCGCACGACGGTGAAGGCGCTGCGCAAGAACGTCACCGCCAAGTGTTACGGTGGCGATATAACGCGCAAGCGCAAGTTGCTGGAGCGTCAGAAGGAAGGTAAGAAGAGGATGAAACAGGTTGGCAATGTGGAGATCCCGCAGGAAGCCTTCCTCGCCATCCTCAAAGTAGAGTGAGATGAGCGCAACCCAAGGCGACCTCGGAGACGCGCGCGGATCGGGTGGCGGAGATACGCGCGGTTCAGGCGGCGGCGAGCCGCCGCCTGCCGGTTTCCTCGCCTGGTGGCGGCGCCGTTCGGCGATGCGTCGGGCGAACCTGGAGGCCCGCCACCTGCTGAAGGA
>DATMZL010001452.1:0-3577 GCA_035607075.1 Polyangia bacterium | reverse complement strand
GAACGTCCGGCCGTCGGGGCCGCGAAGGTCGACCTCGCAGGTTTGCTTGCGCGCACCGCGCAGGAGCGCCATCCGCTTCAAATGGAAGACGTCCGCGTCGTCCTGTGTCATCAGCGACGTCAGCTTGAGCCCGAGCAGGCGGCTTCGATCCGCGCCAAGCAACTCGCCCGCTAAAAGGTTGCACCGGACGATCGCGCCTTCGCGATCGATCGTCAGGTAAGCCACGGGCGCGTTGTCATAGAGCGCGGCGTAGCTGTCGCGACTTGCCTCGAGCTCCAGCTGCGCCTGCTGCAGCTGTTCGTTCTGCAGCTCGAGCTCGATCTGATGAACGCTGAGCTCGTGCAACAAGGCCACCGTCGCCGCGCCATCCTGCGGAGCGGCGGTCGGCCGCGCCGCGAAGACGGCCTCGGCCTTCCGACGCAGCTCGTCGCCCGCAAGCGGCTTGTGTCTGAGCCGGCCCATTGCGTCCCTGTCTTATTTGGACCACGGCCACCAAAATACTGCCATGGCGGCGTCGTCGAAGCGGGCCCTCCTGAGCGCGATGGCGGCGAACCTCGGCATCGCGACGACGAAGTTCATCGTTGGCGCCATCTCGCACAGCACCGTGATGATCGCGGAGGCGATTCACTCGCTGGTCGACACCGGCAACTCGGGCCTCATGCTGTTCGGGCGCGCGCGCAGCCGGCGAGGCCCGACCGCGAACCACCCTTTCGGCCATGGCATGGAGCTCTATTTCTGGAGTTTTCTGGTCGCGATGGTCATCTTCGGCGGCGGCGCGTGCCTTTCGATCTACGAAGGCGTGAGGGCGCTGCTTCATCCGCGGCCTCTCGCGCTCCTCTGGCCCAACTACGCCGTCATCGGCGCCGCCGCGATCTTCGAGGGCGGCTCGCTGGTGATCGGCTGGCGGGAGTTCGCCGCGTACCGACGGGAAAAGCACTTCGAAGGATCGATGCTGGACGTCATGCGCGAGAGCAAGAACCCCGCGATTTTCGTGACCGTGCTGGAGGACCTGGCCGCGATGGCTGGATTGGCGGTCGCCGCCATCGGTCTCACACTGAGCCACGTCCTGGATGCTCCGCGCTTCGACGCCGCCGCCTCGATCGTCATCGGCGTGATCCTCATGTTCGAGGCGGCCCTGCTCGGCGTCGAGACGCGCGGCCTCATCACGGGCGAGGCCGCGCGGCCTGTCTTGATCGACCGGATAAGGGAAGTGGTGACCCACCACGACGACATCGGCTCCGTCGAAGAGATCAGGACGCTGCAGCTGGGGCCCGACGCCGTCCTGTTGCTGCTCGGCGTCCGGCCTTCACGGCGGTTGCCCACCGGCGAGCTCGAAGAAGCATCGAAACGCCTGACCAGCGAGTTGCACGGCATCAGCCCGACCATCGCGCACGTCGCGTTCTACGCCGTCGGTTGACGACTCGTCATTCCAGGCACGCAGGGACGGACTGGATCTTCGACGACGCCGCCAGCAGGTAGTACTCGTCGTGCGCCGAGCGCACGCGCAGCGGCATCGTGCCGTCGCCGAGATCGAACGCGCGCACGTGCGTCCCGTCGACGAGCGTCTGTCGCCGCCGGCCGGAATATCCGTCCTCGTAGATCCATTCCTCGCCGCGGGCGCGCGGCTCCTCCCAGACCAGCTGGCCCTGACCGTCGACGATCCGCATCCGCGACGAGTTCCAGTCGGCGCCGTGATGCTCACGGGCCATCGTCGTGAACTCGAGCAGCAGCTCACTCGCGCCGTCGCGATCCAGGTCGATCAGGCTGACCTGGAGGTCCTCCTCCATCCCCAGCGGCTCGCTGCGCCAAACGAGGCGGCGCGGCGCGCGCGTCCCCGGATCGACGAG
Organism: Polyangia bacterium; assembly: GCA_035607075.1. GTDB lineage: Bacteria > Myxococcota_A > Polyangia > Fen-1088 > Fen-1088 > JADGRB01. The sequence goes on along the minus strand of DATMZL010001452.1, from coordinate 1,730 downwards.
CACGACCGACAGCTCGCGCAGCGGCTCGCGGTGAATCGTGACGAAGCCGGGCGCGTCGCCAGCCGCCAGCCGCAGCGGCCCGACCGGCGCGGCGGGGTCATCGAGGCGACGGACCAGCTCCTCGATCGCGCCAAGCGGCGTCGCCGGATTCGCACGGTCGAAGACCTGCCAGGGGTGGCTGTGCATCACCAGCTGCGCGCCGACGGTGGCAACCACGTCCGCGTACGACGGCGCGTCCGGATAATCGGCGACCAGCGCGTGCGAGGCGTCCGTCTTGTAGACGCGCAGCTTGTCGTCCAGCCGAACCGCGAGCACCCACGCTCCGGCCCACCGCACCAGCGACGGTTTCCAGGGATGGCCTTTCGCGGACCACACCACGCGCAGCGATGGGACCTCCACGATCTCGATCGCGTCTTCGTGTTCCACAACCAGCTCGCGCACGCCGTTGCCGTCGAGATCGGCGGCTTCCTCCTGGCCGGGCGCCGTCGGCACGCCGTGCACGTGGGAAGAGAGAATCACCGGCAGCTCGAACCAGCGATCGCCGGCCACCAACGCGCGGACCGCTCCGCCCGACCCGATCGGATCGACCCGCCCGTCACCGTCGACGTCGACGTGGATCCGCATGTCTCGATAGCCCGACGTCACCGGCGCCAGCGCGCCGGCCTCGAGGTGATACAGCGTCTCGTTCCAGGGCGCCGCCGATCCGTCCCACGGCTTGTCGCCGTTCGCGCCGACGGTGATCCAGAGATCGCCGCGCGTCGAGCCGCGGCGGCGCGGCGTGGCCACCTCCAGATAACCGTTCGCGGGAACGAGCTTCCAGCGCGCCGTCTCGCGCAGCGTCGAATGCTCGTAAAGGCGCACGACGATCGCGTCCGCCTCACGCGTGATGCCGACCCGGTCCAGCGTCCCGTTGCCGTCGAGGTCGGACACGCTGGTCGCGTGGCGCTCGAGATAGTCGGGCCCGCAAGGTGCCGGCACCTTCGCTGTCGCGCGCACCGCGAGCACGGGCGGCGGAACGCGCACCGCCGGCGGCGCGGGCGCGCAGCCTGCGAACAGGCACGCGCCCACCCAGAGCCTGACCCCTCTCCCTAACCCTCTCCCCGCTTCGCGGGGCGAGGGGACCGGAGCCTCGCGGGGCGAGGGAACCGGAACTACGGGCTCTGGCAGGCGGCGTCGGCCGGGAACATGAGCGCGCCGTCGGTGCCCGTGCCGGTGCACATGGCAGCGTTCACGAGCGGAAGGCACGCCGCCGCGTCGTTGTATCCCGGCATCGTCGAATCCGAGCACGCGAGCGTCACCATGAAACCGCGGCAGTCTGCCTCGGTGTCGAATGTGACGGTCAATCCGTCCTGCACGAGGTTGCATCCAGGACCGTCGGTACATGCACAGGCCTTGGTGCAAATAGCCCCGCCGACCATCTGGCAGGGAGTGCCACCGTTGTTGTTGCTGCTGCTACTGCCGCAGGAAAGCGTCAACAACATGACCATTGCTGGTCCAACCAACCTAAAGAAACGACCCCAATCACTCTTCCGCATCATTGGATGAGCTTCGCCCGTGTCGCCACTCCTGTCAAGAAACGGCGCGACTTGCGCGTGGGGAGCCGGCGAGCTTTGCTCGCCGCGTACCATCGCGGGAGGGTTCGGGAACCCTTTGAGGGCTCCCGATTCAGTTGACGGCGCTCACTCGACCGCGAGCAAACGCGAGATGCTGACCTCGACGTCCGAGCGCAC
>DATMZL010001445.1:0-2041 GCA_035607075.1 Polyangia bacterium | reverse complement strand
CGCTGGCGCGGCTGGGAGAGGATCTGCGATTCGTGCTCATCACGTCGCGCGCCACGGTGCAACGAGCGGACGGTCCGATCACGGCGCAGGTGACGCCCAGCCCGCATCCGAAGTGCGACCGCTGCTGGCACTACCGTGCCGACGTCAATGCGGACGCCCTCTGCGGGCGTTGCCAGCTCAACATCAAGGGGCCAGGTGAACCGCGCCGATTTGCTTAGCGCCTGGCGCTGGTTTGCGCTGGCGGCGGCGATCATCGTCGCGGACCAGATCGTCAAATGGGTGGTGCTGAGCCACTTCGCGCCCGGCGAGCAGCGTCCCATCACCGATTTCCTCAACCTGGTGCTGGTCTTCAACAAGGGCGCGGCGTTCAGCCTGTTCGCCCAGCTGCCGGGCTGGCAGACGCCGGTGCTGAGCGCTTTCGCGCTGATCGCCGCGGTGGTGGTGAGCGTGTTCATCGTCCGCAGCCCCGGGCGCGGCCTGCTCTGCCTCGGCCTCGGTCTGATCCTCGGCGGCGCGCTGGGCAACGTCATCGACCGGCTGCGCTTCGGCCAGGTCGTCGATTTCGTCGACGTGCACGCCTTCGGCTGGCACTGGCCGGCGTTCAACGTCGCCGACTCGGCGATCTCGATCGGCGCGGTGATTCTCATCCTCGAGGGGTTCATCGGTCGTGAAAAGCGACCTGAAGCTGCTTCTTAAGGCGCTGGAGTTCGCGGCGCGCAAGCACCGCGATCAGCGGCGAAAGGATCGCGCCGCATCGCCGTACATCAACCATCCCATCGCGCTCGCGACCGTGCTGACCCTGGAGGGTGGCATCGCGGATCCGAAGATCCTCGCGGCGGCCCTGCTGCACGACACCATCGAGGACACGCGCACCACGTACGACGAGCTGAAGGCGGTGTTCGGCGCGCGCGTGGCGAGGACGGTGCTGGAAGTGACCGACAACAAGCGTCTGCGCAAGCACACCCGGAAGCGCTTGCAGGTCGAGCATGCGCCGGGCCTCAGCCGCGACGCGAAGCTGGTCAAGCTGGCGGACAAGATCTGCAACGTCCGCGACTTGGGCAAGCATCCGCCGGTGGGTTGGAACAAGAAGCGCCGCCGCGAGTACTTCGACTGGGCAAAGCAGGTAATCGATCAGGTGCGAGGCACGAACCGTCGCCTGGAGACGGCATTCGACGCCGCCTATGCCCGGCGCCCGCGGTTGAACGTGAGAAAATCGCGGTGATGGAAATTCTCCTGGCCAAGCCGCGCGGCTTCTGCGCCGGCGTCGAGCGGGCGATCGAGATCGTCGAGCGCGCGCTGGCGCAGTTCGGCGCGCCGATCTATGTGCGCCACGAGATCGTGCACAACAAGAGCGTGGTCGACAGCCTGCGCGCCAAGGGCGCGGTGTTCGTAGAGGAGCTCGACGAGGTGCCGCGTGGCGCGACCGTGATCTTCAGCGCGCACGGCGTCGCCAAGGAAGTGCAGGCCGACGCCGAGCGCCGCGGCCTGAAGGTGTTCGACGCGACCTGCCCGCTGGTGACCAAGGTGCACGTCTCGGCCCGCCGCTTCGCCGCCCAGGGGTACACGATCGTGATGATCGGCCACGAGGGCCACGAGGAGGTCGAAGGGACGACCGGCGAGGCGCCCGACTCGATCGTCCTGATCGAAACCGTCGCCGAGGTCGAGGCGCTCGACGTGCCCGACCCCGCCAAGGTCGCCTTCATCACCCAGACGACGCTCTCCGTCGACGAGACCGCCGAGGTGATCGCCGCCCTGCGGGCGAAGTTCCCCGGCATCGTCGCCAGCAAGTCCGACGACATCTGTTACGCGACCACCAACCGCCAGATCGCGGTGAAGCAGCTGGCCGCCGAGTGCGACCTGGTGCTGGTGATCGGCTCGACCAACTCGTCGAACTCCAACCGCCTGGTCGAGGTGGCGCGCGAACACGGCGCCGCGTCCCACCTGATCGACAACCACACCCAGGTCGAGGACGCCTGGCTGGAGGGGGTCGGGACGGTCGGCATCACCTCGGGGGCGAGCGCCCCGGAGGAGCTGGTCGAGG
>DATMZL010001051.1:0-2576 GCA_035607075.1 Polyangia bacterium | reverse complement strand
GCGGGCTGCCACGTGCAGACCACGTTCCGGACGCCGGCCAATCCGGCGCCGATCAGCATCGACGCCGCGGGATCGGAGACGATGCGTGTGCCGGGCAACTTCGCCTTCAACCCGTTCTCCGACTTCCTGAAGCACGACATGGGCACACTCGGCGATATGATCGGCAACGCGCCGCCCGACGATCCGGCGCAGGGTCCGGGTGACACGGTCGCGGACACGCGCTTCATGAGAACCGCGCCGCTGTGGGGCCTGCGTTTCCGCAATCACCTGCTGCACGACGGTCGTTGCGGCGACGTGCCCTGCGCGGTGCGCGCGCACGACGGACAGGCGGCCGCGTCGCGGAACGCGTTCAACGCGCTCAGCCCGGATAACCAGCACAACGTCGTGCAGTACGTTCGTTCGCTCTGATTGATCACGTCTGCACCGCCCTGCAGACAACCCCGACGGCCGAGGCGGACTCTCCTCCCGCCTCGGCCGTCCCTATTTGTGCGTTCGGGGGCGTCCCGGGATTTGGTTGCGCCGGACTTGCTTTCGCTGTCAGCGGCTCAGATTGGGTCGGCGGCAATCACGCCGAGAGGAGGCTTCGATGAGACTGCAACAGCGCGGAATGATCGTGTCGTTGGGTATGGCGGCGTTTCTGTTCAGCAGCGTCGCGCGGAGCGCCGACCCGGCATCTGGCCCCGACACGGCGACGGTGCTCGGGAAGCTCCATCACTCGAATCAGATGGAGATCGCGGCCGGCAAGCTGGCGCAGGACAAGGGGCTGTCCAAGGACGTGAAGAGCTTCGGCAAGACGCTGGTCACCGATCACACCGCGGCTGACAAGAAGGTCGTGGCCCTCGCCAAGCAAGAGAAGATCGATCTTCCGGCGGAGGAGCCGGCCGCCGACATGATCGACAAGCTGAAGGCCACCGCCGCGACCGAGTTCGACCGGACGTTTGCCTCCGAGATGCTGGACGATCACCGGAAGGACGTTGCGGAGGCCAAGGAAGCGCGCGACGCCACCAAGGATGCGAAGCTGAAGTCGCTGCTGGCGGCGACAATCCCGGTCCTCGAGAAACACCGCGACACCGCCCAGAAGCTGGTCGACAAGCTCGGGCCGTCGGCGACCGCAGCCGGCGTGAACGTCACGCCGACGACGACGAAGAAATAGTCAGCCGACGCGCGTGGACCGGCGCGTCCTATCGGACGAGGGGCCGCGATCGGGTTGCGCCGACAGCTCGTCGGCGACGATCGCGGTCGCCGCGCCGAACACCAGGTGCGCGAGCGCGTCGACCGCGTTCTCCGCGGGGTGCTTTCGCCAGGCCGCTTGCTTGGCGCGGAGCAGGGGCAACAGCACCCACGAGCCGCCGATCCAGCTGGCGACGCCGTAGACGAGCCCGCGCGCGAGCGTGTGCGGCGACCGCCCGGGGCTCGTCAGCGCGTAGCCGACGCCCAGCGCGGCGCCGTAACAGAGGTGCATCGCCTGGTCGGTGAGGTGGTGGACGACCGGGTGAGCGTTTCGCCCCAGGCCCGTGCGATGCGCGAGCCATTCCTCGGCGGCCTGCGGGATGGTCTTCTCGATGATCCGGCGCCGGCGCGCGGTCATGCGGATGACGGTCATGCACGCGGCGGCAACCGAGCCGGCGACCGCGCCGTAGATGAGACGTTCCACGAGCTTCGACATGGCTGCTTCCTCATGGAAGCTGCGCATTGATCGCGCCTGCGGTAGCGCGCTCGCGGGCGCGCTGTCACTTCGGCGGATAGTCCACGGTCACAGCGACGGTGTAGTCGCCGGGCGGCGCCGGGATCTCGATCGCGACGTCGGCGCGATCGTGCGGCTCGACGTCTACGGGTTGCTGCTGGACGACCACCCGGCCCGTCGCGGTGTTGCGCAGGCGGGCGGTCAGCTCGAGCTGGCCGCGGCCGCCGGTGTTGGCGAGGCGAACGTTCACCCGATAGAAGCCGGGCCGCGCCGACGGTTGAACGCGCGCGTCGGCGACTGTCGCGTGCGGTCCCGAGCACGCGCACACGCATGCGAAGAGACCGATCGCGATTGCAGCTAGCGCCCGGGCACCCACGGCGGCCTCACGATGAACCACCCGAGCAGCGCGACGACCAGCGCGACGATGACCAGCGCCGTGCCCATCGACGACAGCGGATCGACCCGCCGTTCGCGGCGGCCAAGACTGATGATGCCGAGCGGCTCCGGGATGATCGGGATCTTGTGCTCGCCTTCGTACTCGAGCGGCGGGAGAAACGCCTCCTCGCGCACGGCGCGGCAGACGGCGACCATCCGGCGCTCCAGCTCGTCGCAGTGAGCTTGCGACAGCACCAGCCGCGGCCACAGCGGATCGCCGCCCAGGCGGCGGCCGAGGAGACGCATGGACTCGACGCGGGCGACGTACTGGAACCACCCCTCGTCGTCGACGCTCTTCCAGTGAACGACGTCGAGCTCCTCGGGATCCGACCCGAGGACGGCGCTCACCTGGCGGACGAAGTACGCCAGGAAGTTGTTGGAGCCCTCGCGATGTCCGGCGCGGTGCTCGATGCGCGCGCCATCCACGTAGATCGTGCCGACGGACCCGGCCTCGTCC
>DATMZL010001024.1:0-6440 GCA_035607075.1 Polyangia bacterium | reverse complement strand
TTCTCGATGGCAGCCGCGGCCGAGAACCTCGGCGTCACGCTTCCGAGTCTGAAGATGTCCGTGTTTCGCGGCGCCGCGGCCCTACGCGACGCCGTGCTCGAAGACGGCGAGGCTCGCGAACCGTCAGCCGAACCGTCAGTGGAAAAGGAGCGCCTTCGTGGAATCACCTGAACGAAGAAACCGCATCCTCGCCTCGATCGGCGAGATCCCAGCCCCGACGCGACGCGAGCTCGCGCGCCGACGCGCGTGGTTCGTCATCTCGGGCGTGCTGGGCGCGTTGACGCTGTTCTGGGTGGAGGGCGGCATGCGCGCCACGGGCCGACCGCCGTCGCTCGTTGCCTGGACCAGCCTCGGGACGTCGTGCTTCGTCGGCGTGGGGATGTGGTTCCTGTTCACGCGCACCCGCTCGGGGCATCGTCGCGGGTGGTCCGTGCTCGCCCTCGCGACGCTCGCTCCCGCCGTCGCGTTCGTGCTGTGGCGGTATGGGCTGGGCCACCTCTACGATCTCGCGAGCCCGTGGCCGACGCGGCCCGGGTACCGCTGTTTCGCGCTGAGCGTCGCGACGGGCAGCATATTGCTGTTCGCGCTGCTCATGGCCTGGCGGCGCCTCGATCCCATGTCGGCGGCGGCGACGGGCGCCGCCTTCGGCGCGGGCGCGGGGCTCGGCAGCGCGCTGCTCATCGATCTGTGGTGCCCCGTGTCCTATCTGCCGCACCTGTTGATCGGGCACGTGCTGCCGATCGCCGTGTTGGCGGCGGCGGGCGCGGCCGTCGGTCGATGGATGCTCCGGACAGTCGGGAAACGCCGTGTGAAGTGATGATGTTGGCCGTTTATGGCGGCGCAGGTCGCCATCGTCGAACGGGCCCGTCCCGAGCTGATGGCGTGCTTCAACCCTCTGGCCGGGCGGGAGCCGGGGCGGTCACTCATCGACTCCGACCTCGATTGGGGACAGGACGCGAGTCCTGCGCGCGGCATGCGCACTATCGGTTCAACGTCGATCCCGGCGACGCCTTCGACTGGCTCAAGTCCCGGCCGCCGGTGGCGAGGGTCGGGGCATCGTTGCGGCTTTACTACGTGCCCGAACGGAGAGTTGAACGATGATTTCCCTCAGCCCCGCGACCACAGCCGAGCGCATCGTGCTCGACAACCTGATGCAGTTCTACATTTATGACTGGAGTCCGCTCCGGCCCATGGACGTCAGGGGCGACGGCCGTTTCCAGGCGTATCCGACCGACGTCTACTTTGAAGACGGTTCGCACCACCCGTTGCTGCTCCGGGTCGGCGGCAACCTTGCCGGGTTCGCGCTCGTTTCGGGACACAGCCTCCTCACGGGCGCGCCGGGCGTGTTCGACATGGCCGAGTTCTTCGTGATGCGCAGGTATCGAGGCAGTGGCGTCGGCCTTGCGGCGGCCTGCGCCGCCTTCGATCGGTTCAAGGGCCCGTGGGAGATCCGCCAACGCGACGAGAACGCGGACGCCACGGCTTTCTGGCGAAAAGTCGTCGATCGCTACACACGGGGAAACTACCGTGAGGTGCGCTGGAACGACGCGGCCTGGGTCGGCCCGGTGCAGATGTTCGTCTCGCCCTAGTTACCCGCCGTTGTGGCGAGTCGTTGCAGTAGAGCGCGCGGCCGCGGGCTTGGCGGGGCGCTTCCCCGCAGGATGGCGGGCGGGGGTCGGGTTTCGAACCTTTCGTCGGTCAGAGCGAGCCGGTGCACGCACCGCGGGAGCAGGAGAGCGTCGGTTGGCTGTGGGGGTCGAACGCTCGTGGTCGCTAGAGTCCCGGTTGGCAGGGACCGGCGGAGTTCTCGCCGGCTCTTTTGCGTTCACCGGCTCTCTTGCTTTCACCGGCTCTTTTGGGGAAGACGCGATCGGACCGCTGCTTCCGACGAGGCCGGGCACGTGATGTCCGAGCAACATCACCATCGCAGCTCCGATGATTGCGAACCGCGCCAGCGGCGAACCGCCCGGGGACCGTGAGCGAGCCGGGGTCGCCACCATCGTCGGCGCAAAAGCGCGCACGCTGACATCGGTCAGCGGGGCACGCTCGAGAGCCTGGCGCACCTCACGTGCGGACTGAAAGCGCGCCGCGGGCCGCTTTGACAGGAGACGCAAAACCGCCTGATCCACGCCGCGCGGAATCACCGCGCCGGGCGCGACCTCGCGCAGGGGCTTCGGTTGAGCGTTCATATGCATCACCAGAACATCGAGGTTCGAGTCGGCTTCGAATGGTCTGTGGCCCGTCAGCATCTGGTAGAGGATCACGCCGCACGAGTACAGATCGCTTCGCGCGTCCGCGTCCTGCCCGACCGCCTGTTCGGGCGACATGTAGTCCGGCGTCCCGATGATGTGTCCTTGTTGGGTGAGCTTCTGCGCCTTCTTGGAGCGCTCCCTTATCCGCGCGATCCCGAAGTCGAGAAGCTTGATCGTCTCCTGGGAGAGCAGCCCCTGACCCGCCGTGACCATGATGTTCTCCGGCTTCAGATCACGGTGGACCACGCCGCGCTCGTGCGCGTACGCCAGCGCGTCGAGCACCGGCCGCATGATCGCGAGCGTCCGCTTGAGGGTCAGCCGGCGCCCACCGTTGCGGGCGTCGTACTGCAACAGATCCGCGAGTGACTTGCCCCCGACGAGCTCCATCGCGAAGAACGGGCGTCCCTGCCACCCCCCGAACTCGATGACCTTCACGATGTTCGGATGAGTGAGCTCACTCATCACCTTGGCTTCGCGCTCGAACCGTAGCGCGACCTCCTCGACGCCGGCGAACTCCGAATGCAGGAGCTTCACCGCAACGGGCTCGCCGGTCGCGAGTTGTTCGGCGCGGAAGATCCGGCCCATGCCCCCTTCGCCGATCAGCTCCAGCAGGCGGTAGCGATCGCGGAGGGTGCTGCCGACGAGCGCCGCATCATGCACGGCCGACGGCGATTCGCCGTCGGGCCACGCTTCTGTCGGTAGTCTCTTCAGGGACATGGCTTTGGCGCACACGGACGCACGCGGATGTCCTCCCGAGGAGAGCATCGGCAGTTGGTAGCCGGCTCAAAACGACGCGACGCGTGCGGCCGTCCCTCAGTCCAAAGCACGAATCTGACGATGTGCGAAGCGTGGTTTCCGTGGCGCTTGCGGTAGCGGCTCCTGCAATCCTGGCTTGGGGTGGGATCAGGCCGGCCAAGTTAGTCGAGAAAAAGATCGACTCCGGAACGTTCGCCATCACTGTGGGCGGGCGACGGGCCGGCCGCGAGACGTTCGAGATCGTGCAGGCGGGCCTATCGATGGAGGTGCGGGCGCACGCAACCATCGACATACCCGCGGGCCAGACCACCTTCCGAAGCGCGCTGCGCGTGGACCCGGACTGGAAGCCGCGCAGCGGTACCTTCGAAACGATCACGCGCGGCGGGAGCACGCGCACGACGCTGCAGCAGCGGGGGAGTGCGGTCGAGAGCGCGACCGCGATGCCGGGGCGCCGGGTTTCGTTCACACGTCCGCCGGCCGAACCGGATCTCTATTTCGGCAGCACGGTGATCGCGCATCTGACGCCGCTTTGCCGCGAAGCGAATGCGAAGGATAGGACGCTGACGGTGTTCCCCGCCGCGCCGCTCAAGATCGCGGAGTCCAGCGTGCGCCGGTACCCGCTCACGAAGCTGGGCGCGCCCGAGCTGGAGCTGACCGAGGTGGTGGCCGATCTCGCGCAGTCGATGCGCATCAAGGTCGCGTGCGACGGGACGAAGCTGGTGGCGGCGCACCTTTCCAACATGCGGCTCACCGCGGTGCGCGCGTCGTACGAGGAGGTGGCGTCGGCGCTCGAGGGGCGTCCTCGCGGAAAGCCGATCCTACCGGCCACACTGAAGGAGCTGCCGCGCAAGGTGAGCGTGGGGAATGGCCAGCCGGCGCTCGCGTGCATGCTGCTCGTCCCCACCACGCACGCGCAGATGGAGCGCCCGCGACCGGGCGCGCCGGCGCGCGCGCGCGCCAAGGCTGAAACGTCGGGCGAGCACTCGTTCGAGGCGCCGCCTCCGCCGCCCCTCCCGGCGGCGTTGCTGCTGGGCAGCTTCGGGCCGCAGGACCGCGACGGCAACTCTGTCGGCGCCGGTGACTTCCACGTCTCGTTCCTGGCGGCACTGGCGGCGAAGCTGGGAGAGTCGGGGATCGCCTCTCTTCGTTGCGACGATCGCGGCACCGGCGAGTCCGCGGGTGACTTCAGGCGGGTGACGCTGGATTCGGAGGCGCGCGACGCCCGCGCCGCGCTGGGCGCTCTGCGCGCGGAGCCCGCTGTCGATCCGAAACGTGTCGTCGTCGTCGGGCACGCCGAGGGCGCGATCTTGGCGCCGATGGTTGCCGCGAAGCCGGGCGGCGTCCGCGCGCTTGCTCTCCTGGCTCCGCCAGGGCGGCCGCTGGACGCGATCATCATCGATGAGGAGCAGGCCAGCATGCGCCGCTTCGGTTTCAGCAAGGCGGAGATCGACGCCAGCGTGGCGCAGCTCCAGGCGGTCTACGCGGCGGTACGCGCCGGCAAGCGGCTGCCTGACACGCTCTCGCCGGCCGAGCGCCGCAGCATCGCGGATTCGACTCCGTGGCTACGCAGCCACTTTCGCCACGCGCCGCTCGCTGAAGCGACCGCGCTGGGCCAGACGCCGGTGCTCGTCGTCACCGGCGGGCAGGACGTCCAAATCTCGGCGGCCGACGCCGATCTGACGCGCGACGCGTTCGTGAAAGCGGGCAACAAGCTCGTTGCGTTCAAGACGTATCCCGCGCTCAACCACTTGTTCGCCGCCAGCAAGAGCGGCGGCGTCGCGGACTATTACGATCCGATGGCGGAGGTCGACACTGCCTTCTTGAACGACCTGGTCCGTTTCGTCGGCAATGCCAGCATGCCTGCGCCTCCCACCGCCCCCGCAGCCGCTGTCGTCCGAGCGGGACGTCGTCCCGCTCGTTGAGATCTTCGTCAGGAACTTTCGACTCTTACTTCTGCGGGACGGGACTTGACGGTGGCGCGCCCGGCTGGACAGGAGGGGACTGCGCGGGACAGCGACGGACAGTGTCAGAGTGTGAGTAGCGTACGCGGAGCTGATGAAGGTCGTCAGCCCATCTAACCGCCGAACCTTCCCCAATCGCCCGTCCGAGCAGGTCCCTCACGCACAGCGACGAGGTCAAGCGCACGCGGATCTCCTCTGGCGTCGCGTCAGGATGACGTGTCCTGAGGCCGGCGACCGCAAGCTCTCTCACGGCCTTGCTGAGCGCGTTCGCCTGTTCGAGACGCTCCTGCGGCGCCTGCGCCCGCAGGAGCTGGTGATAGCGATCGAAGGCAGAGGAGCCCGTGTCCCGATGCACAGTGTGAGCTTACCGCATGGACCCCGCGTTGCGCCGGGGAGCGGCGGGCGCGCCGGACGAAACCTAGTCGGCTCGCCTGGAGGCGTTTCTCTTAGGGAGCGGGGCGCCGGCAATCGAATAACTTCACTTCACTTCCGGCGGCCGCGAGGTACGCAACTACGAATGGCGGATCGGTTGCGACGAGGCTCGAAGACGATGTGAACCCAGGCTCATTGATTTGGGCAACGGTGCTGCAGCTGAGCAGCTTTCCACGGTTGGACGTGTGAACGACCGCTCCGTCGGGGCAGGTGATTGTCTCCGCAACACCGCTTCTCTCGACAGCGATGGTCTGATCGCCGCCAACGACCAGCCTGGCGTTGCCTGGCTCGACGCCGTCTCTCGGACCATCCTCGTAATGAACGCAAGGCCGGCCGTTGGTGTCAGTGATCGTGAAGTTCCAGAGGGCGAGAAGCGGGGTCGGTATTACAACCGCAGGGGTGAACGTTACTGTCGATCCATTCGCGTAGAGGCACGTCGAGTTGTCGGCGCTCAGCGCGCCCATCTCGGATTCCGAAGGCAAGCAAGTCTTCGCGACCAGCACGTTGTTCTGCCAACAGTTATCCGAGCCGACGAGCCAATCGCAGGTCAGGGTGTCGGAGTGGTGATCGGAACAACCCTGCAGGAGTGCCAACGAGATCGCTAGCGGCAAGAGCCTGCCGAGATTCATGGCCCGATGATGGCTTAGAACGCGAAAGTGTCGAGGGTGCTCCCCGGGGCCGATGCCCGGCGCACCCCGCCTACCTCCTCGGCTGCAGGTGGGAGTGGCCGGCGACTGATCAATACTCGGTTAATAGGGGCGTGTCCGGCTGGACAGGAGCGGACTGCGCCGGACAGCGACCGACATCGCGCGACGAAATCGCGAGCTTGCGGCGAGGGCCGACGGACAAGACCGGACTGGAACGGACTCGGAGTGTCAGAGTGTAAGTAGTCTGGCTGCGCCGAATCGCCGGCCCAGGTCGCAGTGCTACTGTAACGGCATGTCGACGCTGCACGCCCGAGTCAAAGGCGGTCAGATCGTGGTCGAGGGAAAAACGGATCTCCCGGAGGGCACCGAGCTGACGCTGGTGATGGTCGAGG
>DATMZL010000921.1:0-4176 GCA_035607075.1 Polyangia bacterium | reverse complement strand
CGGCGGGAGCCGGCGGAGCCGCGGGAAGCAGCGGTCTCGGCGGAAGAGGCGGTACAACGGGAACAGCCGGCACGACGGGAGCAGCCGGCACCACGGGAAGCGGCGGTGTCGGCGGAAGGGGCGGCGCCAGCGGCACCGGCGGCGCGGGCGGTCGCGGTGGCGCGGGCGGAGCCGGCGGGAGCGCTGCCGGAACCGGAGGCGGAACGACCTGCGCGGAGCCGCCCGCGGCCGGCGCGCTGCTCGGGTGGGCATCGCGGCCTGGCGCGGGTTACAACGGCACGTCCATCTCGACGACGACGGGCGGCGGCAGCGCCACGCCGGTCACCGTCACGACGCTGGCGGCTTTGAACAGCGCCGCCGGAGGCAGCACGGCGGCCGTCATCTACGTCAAGGGCGTGCTCGCGGCGGGCACGCTCAAGGTCGGATCGAACAAGACGATCGCCGGGATCTGCGGCGCCGAGATTCATGGCCACGTCGACATGAGCGGCTCGGTGAACGTCATCTTCAGAAACCTGAAGGTCGTCGGCTACAACTGCAGCGACAGCCCGAGCGAATGCAAGAGCGGCGCGGACGCGATCACCGTGGTCAGCGGCGCGCACCACATCTGGTTCGACCACGACGACATCTCCGACGGGTCGGACGGAAACCTCGACATCACAAATGGCTCCGATCTGGTGACGGTGTCGTGGACGAAGTTCTCGTACTCGACGCGGCGAACGGATCCCGTCACGGGCAGCACCGGCCACCGCTTCTCCAACCTCATTGGTGCTGCCGACGGGCTCGCGGAAGACGCCGGCCATCTCAACATCACGTGGCACCACAACTGGTGGGCGGACAACATCGCCGAACGCATGCCGCGCTCGCGCGACGGCAAGATCCACGTCGTCAACAACCTGTTCACCGCCGCCGGCAACGACTACTGCACCAACTCCGGTAATCTCTCGTCGCTGCTCGTCGAGAACAACGTGTACATCGGCGTGAACAATCCCCTCCAGGAGGACGACGACGGCAACATGCTGCAGCGGAACAACGTCTTCACGAACACGACCGGTTCGAAGACGGCAGGCGGCACCGGCTTCTCGCCGCCGTACACGCTGACGCCCGACGCGACCTCGAACCTCGAAGCGACGATCCGCAGCCAGGCGGGCCCGCGTTAATCTTCGCGGCGATGAACCTCATCGCCCCGACCGCGTTCAAGGGGACGATGAGCCCGCTCGAGGCGGCGCGCCAGTTGGCCGCGCCGGGCGATCGCTTGCTGCCGCTCAGCGACGGCGGCGACGGCTTCCTTGAATGCCTGCACCACGCGCTCGGCGGCGCGATCGAGGAAGCGCCCGCGCCCGATCCGTTCGGCCGCGTGCGGCCGGTGCCCGTGCTACGGCTGCCCGACGGCGGCGTCGCGATCGAGTGCGCGAAGGTGATCGGCCTGGCCGGGCTGGACCGGCTCGATCCGCTGACCGCCTCGAGCCGCGGCCTCGGTGATCTGGTCGCGCGGTTTCAGCACGAGCCGCGCCTCTGGATCGGCCTCGGCGGCAGCGCCACCGTCGACGGCGGACGCGACTGGCCTGAGCTGCGGCTACCGCCGACGCTAGTGTTCTGCGACGTGCAGACGGATCTCGCCGACGCCGCGCGCGTGTTCGCGCCCCAGAAAGGCGCGCGCCAGCAAGACGTGCCGCTCCTGGCCGAGCGCCTCGCGAGCCTCGGTCTTCCGCGCGGTCCACGCACCGGCGCGGCCGGCGGCCTGGGCGCGAAGCTGCTCTCGCTCGGCGCCGAGCTGGTCGACGGCGCGGAGCGCATGCTCGACGTCCTCGACTTCGCCGGCGCCTGCCGCGGCGTGGACGCCGTCGTCACCGGCGAGGGCCGCCTGGACGCGTCGTCGCTGGAGGGGAAGCTCCCGGTGGTCGTCGCCCGGCGCGCGCACGCGCTCGGTCTGCGCGTGCTCGGCCGCTTCGGCCGCCGCGGCGACGGTTGGGAACGCGCGGCGGCGCTGTTCGACGACGTCAGCTTCGCGATCGACTAGCTCGTTACTTGTGGGCGCGGCGAGATTCGAACTCACTACCCCCGGCTTCGGAGGCCGGTGCTCTATCCAACTGAGCTACGCGCCCTGATGAATCGGCGCGCAATCTAGCAGACCCGCGCGCCCGAAGGGAGGGCCAGTGCTACTTGCAGCTGAGCGCGCCGCCCTTGATCGTGCACTTCATGTTCGGGGCCAGCTTCGCAGAGCCCGCGCCCTGCACCTTGAGCGTGCAGTTGTTTCCCGAGCTGAGGCTGGTCGTGGTGTGGCCGTTGATCTTCGAGTGCGTCGTCGAGCCGCCGCACGCGATCTCGTAGTCGTACGACTTGCCGTCGTCGTTGTGCAGCTCGGGCGAGAACGCGAGCGCGACGGCGGGGACCAGCGAGACGCTGAACGCAATGGCCAGAATGGTCTTTTTCATGCCCGCCAATTAACAGAGAAGGGCGCGCCTGTAAAACCGCGGGCGCCCGCGCGTCAGCGCAGTTTTCCGCCGCGGTCGTAGATCGGGTGCTCTTCGAAGTGGTGGCGCGTCGACAGGTAGCGCACCGTCCCCGAGCGCGAGCGCATGACGATCGAGCTGGTCTCGGTGTTGTTTTTCGCGTAGCGGACGCCGCGCAGCAGGAAGCCGTCGGTGACGCCGGTCGCCGCGAACATCACGTCGCCGCTCGCCAGCTCGTTGATCGAGAACACGTGCGCGGGATCGGCGATGCCCATATGCATCGCGCGTACGCGCTCCTCGTCGCTGCGGAAGTGCAGCACACCCTGCATGTCGCCGCCCACGCAGCGGAGCGCCGCCGCCGCCAGCACACCCTCGGGCGCGCCGCCCACGCCCAGCAGCACGTCGATGCCGGTCGCCGCGTCGGCGGTCGCCAGCGCGCCGCCCACGTCGCCGTCGGTGATCAGGCGGATGCGCACGCCCGCCTTGCGCACCTCCGCGACCAGCGCCTCGTGGCGCGGACGTTCCAGGATGACCGCCGTGAGATCGGCGATGCGCACGCGCTTCGCCTCGGCGATCGCCGCCAGGTTGTGCGTGGCGCTGCGCCGGATGTCGATCGCGCCGCGCGCGATCGGCCCGACCGCGATCTTGTTCATGTACGTGTCGGGCGCGTTCAGGAACTGGCCCTGCTCGGCCATCGCGACGACGGCGAGCGCGTCGTTGAGGCCGTTCGCGCACAGGTTGGTGCCCTCCAGCGGATCGACGGCGATGTCGATCGCGGGCGCGTCTGGCGCGCCGTCGCCGACCTGCTCGCCGATGTAGAGCATCGGCGCCTCGTCGCGCTCGCCCTCACCGATGACGACGCGCCCACGGATATGCATGTAGCCGAAGGTGCGGCGCATCGCCTCGACGGCGGCGCGGTCGGCGCCGTCCTTGTAGCCGAGACCGACGAAGCGGCCGGCGGCGAGCGCCGCCGCTTCGGTGACGCGAACGACTTCGAGTGCGAGGTTTCTGTCCACGGGCCTTGAGGGTGTTCGCTCGACGCTAACACGGCGCACGGCCGGTCTGGCCGGGCGCCAGCTGCGCCGTTCAGGGATACTGGGAACACTCTAGGCCCGCGGATTCGAATGAAAAGGGTGCCCATCGTCGTCGTGGTGGTTTTTCTCGGGATCGCGACGGGCGCTTGCCGCGAGCGCAACGTGACAGGGCCGGCGCCGGGCCCCGCCGGGCCGCCCGCACCCACATCGGCGGCCGGGGCGAACACGCGGCCGCTGCGCATCGCGATGATCGCGAAGAGTGCCAGCAACCCGTCGTTCGTCGCCGCGCGGACCGGCGCCGAGAACCGCGCGCGCGAGCTGTCGGCGTCGCTGGCACGGCCGATCCAGGTCGAATGGCTCACGCCGCCGCAGGAAGACGGCGCGGTGCAGGCGCAACGGATCGCCCAGGCCGTCAAGGAGGGCATGGACGCCGTGCTGCTGTCGTGCTCGGACGCGCGCACCGCGACGCCGGCGATCGACGACGCGGTCGCGCACGGCGTGCCGGTGATGACGTTCGACAGCGACGCGCCCGAATCGAAGCGGTTCGCGTACTGCGGCGTCGACGACGTGAAGGCCGGCGAGATGATCATGGAAGAGCTGGCGCGGCTGGTGCCGCGCGGGGCGCACGTGGCGGTGCTGGCCGGCAACCGCGCCGCGCCCAACCTCTCGCGCCGGGTCGAGGGCGTGCTGCG
>DATMZL010001428.1:0-4183 GCA_035607075.1 Polyangia bacterium | reverse complement strand
ACACGGCGTCTGGATCGGTTCGCGCGATCACGGCGCGCGCGAATCGCTGACGGCGGCGCTGATTTCAGAGGCGCGCCGCCTTGGCCCTGCCCTTGCACAACGGCGTGACATGACCCCATCCAAAAACCTTCTCTCTTCGTTTCTCTTTCTCTCTCTCGCGTCGATCGCCGGCGGCTGCGGCGGCGATGGATTTTCAACCCAGCCGGGTGACAGCGTGTTGACCGACGGCACCACGTCGTTCGCCGTCACGTCGTCCGGGGGCGGGCTGGTCGGTTCATTCCCGCCCCCCGGCGCTGCGTGCGATCCGCAGGTCTGGACGTACACCGTCCACATCGCGGGACAGTTCGCGTGGGCCGCCTGCAATTTGAACGGCGACGCGATCGATCCAGCGGCGTACACGCCGTCGTCTGGCTCGCGCGCGCTTCTCCCCGGCGAGCTCGACAGCGCGCTGACGACCGCGCGGACCGTCGTCGTCTCGGCGCGCACGCTCTGCGGCGCGGACAAGCCGGCGCTGCACATGTCGGTGACGTCCTCGTCGGGCAGCTTCACCTACGGCGACGATTTCTACGCCTGTCGCAATGACGCTCCCGCCTACGTCGAGAGTCAGCCGCTGGACAACCTGGTCTCGGTCCTGCACGAGCTCTACGTGGGGAAGGCGGCGAACTGATCGTGACGGGTCATCGCTGGCGCGGAAAGATCGTCGCCCAGACGTGCTTCATGCTCACGACGGTCCAGTGACGATCGCCTTCTTCGCCGCGGTCTCCTTCCACGACGGCAGCGGATCGCCGGAGGCCGACGCCGCTGGCGAGCACACGAGGGCCGCCAGCGCGATGGCGACGACGAGGAGCCTGAGCAAACTGGACATTCGGGATCTGATAAGGCGACGGGTTCGCGCCAGGTGTAAGCGAGCGGCTGAAAGACGGGTTGTCGAACTGCCCGTCCAGACGTACATAGGTCGCATGAATCCTATGAATCGATGGATCTCAGCGGCGTCCGTTCTGGTTGCGGCCGCAGCGCCTGCTGGCGCTGCTGACAAGCCGGTACAGGGTGGTCTGGATACCGCTGCGATCGAGCAGCTGACGGGCGCGAAGGGCGCGCTCGACGCGAAGGAAGGCGTGTTCAAGGTGTCGCTGCCGCGCGCCGACATCGCCGCCACCGTCGGAGGCGCGCGCATGACGCCGCCCTTGGGCCTGACCGCGTGGGCGGCGTTCACGAAGGCCGGCAAGCACGCGATGGTCATGGGCGACATCGTGCTGCTCGAGGATCAGGTGAACCCGGTCATGAGCGCCGCGCTCGACGCCGGCCTCGAGGTCACCGCGCTGCACAATCACTTCTTGTGGGATTCACCGCGCGTGATGTTCATGCACGTGGGCGGCATGGGCGACGAGACAACGCTCGCCACCGGCATCGGCAAGGTGTTCGCGCGCCTCAAGGAGACCAGCGGCGGCAAGGGCGAAGCGCCGCGCGCCGCCGTCGACCCCGCCAAGACCACACTGAAGTCAGAAACGATCCAGGCGGTCCTTCGATACAAAGGCGATCTGAAGGACGGCGTCTACAAGGTGGTGATCGGCCGGACGACCAAGATGACGACGATGGGCGGTCACACCGTCGGCAAGGCGATGGGCGTCAACACCTGGGCGGCGTTCGCCGGCAGCGACGAGAAGGCGATCGTCGACGGCGACTTCGCGATGCTGGAATCCGAGCTGCAACCGGTGCTGAAGGCGCTGCGCGCCGGCGGCATCGACGTCGTCGCCATCCACAACCACATGACCGGCGAATCGCCGCGCATCATCTTCTTGCACTTCTGGGGCGTCGGCTCGACGGAAGCGCTCGCGAAGACGCTGCGCGCGGCGCTGGACAAGACGAAGCACGAGCCGCCGCCAGCGCCGTAGGTCAGCGGCCGGCGCCGCCGACATACGCGCGCGCTTCCTTCGCCAGCGCGATCCACGACGCCCTTCGGTCCGCGATCGCGATCCATTCTTTCATCAGGCGGCCATGTCCGGGATCGAACGGCTCGCCGACGCCGGCCTTCACCATCTCGTCGACGCGCGGCTTCGGGAGCTTGGCGACGAACTTCCCTTTCACGAACATCGCGAAGATCTTCCCGTCGATGTTCAGCACCGCCTTGGAGCTGAACATCTTGCCCTGGCCGACGCGCCTGTCGCGGGCGAACGCCGCGACCACCGGCGCGAACGCGGGATCGATCTCCGCCGCCCGCGCCGCTACCGTCTTCTTCATACGTCGACCTTGAAGCCGAGGGCGACGTCGCACCCGGCCTGGCCGCCGCGAATGCCCCAGTTCTCCTGCGGGTGCTCGCGGAGCACGATCTTCACGTGGTTCTTCGGAATCCCGAACGGCTCCAGGTTGGTGACGATGGTGCGATACAAGTTCCGCTTCGCGTCCAGCGACCGTCCCGCGAATGCGTCGATGCTGATCAGCGTGAACGCCTCGGGCTTCTCGCACGCCGGCGGATACGCGAAGCGGTGCGGCTCGTGCACGACGAGCCGGACGTCGCGATCGCCTTGCTTGATCTTGAAGGCGTCGAAGAGTGCCGCGTGCACGGCCTCCATGAGGCCCGTCTCTTGCTCGCGCGTGTATTGCTTTCGTACCTCGATCAGAATCGTCGGCATCTCGATCTCCTGGCCGCGCAGGATAGCGCGCCCGATGTCAGTTGACAGGCGGCCGCCGGTCAGCGAATTCCGTCCTCGCGCGGGGCGACGGCGCGGAACTGGAGGAGCAGCGCGATGTCATAGATCGCTTTCAGCGTTCCGCCGATGACCAGCGGCCAGCCGAAGCTCGACTTTTCCAGCAGAGCGCCGGCGATAAGCGGCGCGAGGCCCGCCGCCAGGCTGCGCGGGACGTTGGTGACGGTGGACGCGGCGGTCCGCTCCTCGGGTGGGACGACGGCCATGACGAACGCCTGGCGGGCCGGCACGTCCATCGAGGACACCGTCATCCGCAGCAGCAGGCACGCGATCGCCAGCGGCGCCGTCGGCATCAGGCCCGCGAGCACCAAGAACAGGTTCGCGGGCAGGTGCGTGTAGACCATTGTCCGGATCAGGCCGATGCGCGCGGCCACGCGCGGCGAGAGCACCTGCGACAGCGCGGCCAGCGTGCCGGCGACGAAGAACACCGCCGCGGTCGTCCGCTGATCCAGCTGGAACCGCCGGTGCAGCCACAGCACCAGCAGCGATTGCACGACGAAGCCGCCCCCGAACGAGTCGACGCTGAACAGCGCGGCCAGGCGCAGCACGACGGCGCGTGATTCCGCGAGCGGCGTCCGGGCGCGCTTCTCGGGATGGATCTCCAGCGCAGGAGAGAGCCGCACGTAGACGACCGCGGCGAGCACGGCGCACGCGGCGTAGAAGATGAAGACGCCGCGCTCGGCGCGGAGCAGCGGGATGCCACCGTGCGCTGCGATCCACGCCGGCAGACCGCTGGCGAGGGCGCCGACCGACGCCGCCAGCGAGCCGACGACGTTGTACCAGGCGAAGGCGGACGTCCGCGCCGTTCCGCCGACGGTCTGCGCCAGCGCCGCTTGCTCGGTCGGGAGGAACACGCTGACGTCGCCCGCCGACGGGTTCAGCGTGCCGGCCACGGCCACGAGCAACAGCGGCCAGAAGTCGGTGAGGCCCGCGAAGCCGACCCCGGTCAGCGCCATCAACAGCGACGCGCCCAGCAGGATCCGGCAACGCGACAGGCGGTAGCCGAGCAAGCCGACCGCCAGCGTGACCGCCGCCGAACCGAGCAGCGTCCCGGTCACGAGCGCGCCGACCTCGAACGCGGTGAAGCCGAGCCCGGTCAGGTAGGTCGCGAGAACGATACTCACGAGACCGTCGGCGAGGCTGCGGACGCCGCGTGTGAAGAGCAGCTTGCGCGCGTCGGACATGCGCGATGAATTGTTGCACCGTCGGTGCGGCCGCGCTCGCGCGCCCGCTCACCCGATCAGCGCTCACTCAACGCGGCCCCTCACCCTAACCCTCTCCCCACTTCGCTGGGCGAGGGGATCGGATCGTGGATCGCGGGCGAACCACTGAAGCCGTTTGCCCTCGCCCCGCGAAGCGGGGAGAGCGTCTGTCTTGCGAGTCAAGCGATCTCCCGAGTCCAAGGGGTACGGTCGCGGACAATGGCGTTGAGGATGGTGAGGAGCTTTCGCATGCAAGCGACAAGGGCGACCTTGGGT
>DATMZL010001420.1:0-5251 GCA_035607075.1 Polyangia bacterium | reverse complement strand
TGGCGGGATCGACCGCGCCCTCGTAGGGACAGCCGTACACGGTCGACACGTAGGCGCGCACGCGGAGGCCGGCGGCCAGCGCCGGCGGCACCGTCTCCCGGAACGCGGTCAACGTCTGGGCGATCGTCTTGTTGATGTTCTTCTTGTTGTGCGTCTCGGACGCCGACATGAAGACAGCGACCTCCTTCATGCCTGACGCGATCGCCGCGTCCAGCCCCTGCCGGTTCGGCACCAGGGCCGAATACACCAGCCCCGGCTTGCGCGCGATCCGGCGCGACACCTCGCCGCCGTCCGCCAGCTGCGGGATCCACTTCGGGTTGACGAAGCTGGTGATCTCGATGGCGCGCAGCCCGGTCTCCGACAGCGCGTCGATGAGCTTCACCTTGTCGTCGGTCGGCACCATGCGCGACTCGTTCTGCAGGCCGTCGCGAGGGCCGACCTCGTACAGCGTGACGTCGGGTGGCAGCTGATCGAACACCGCCCCGAATTTTACCACGCGCGTCACGCACGCCCGGGACGCAGCCCCCGGCCGGAGTTATTTGGGCCGCAGCATGTCGAAGCGGTCGCGCGTCCGGGTGTACGTGGGACCGCCCATCCGGCCGATCGCGTCGAGACGGCCGAGGTCCAGGCGGCCCCCGACGACAAGCTCATCGCGCACGTGCCACAGGAGGATCTCGCCGATGATGACGGCGGTGCCGGCGCGGCCGATCTCGACGATGCGTTCCAGCCGGCACTCCATCGCGACAGGCGCCTCCGCGATGCGCGGCGGTGCGACCTTGTCGCTCGCGAGCTTGGTCAGACCGACCGCGACGAGCTCGTCGGTGCCGTACGGGAACTCGCGCGAGGTCGCGTTCATCTGCTGGCCGAGCGCGTCGTTGACGACATGGATGACGAACTCGCCGGTGCGCGCGATGTTGCGCCAGGTGTCCTTGGGCGGGTGCGTCCCGTCCGGCTGCCGCTTACGCCGCGAGACGCAGATGAGGCACGTGGGCGGATCGGACGACACGCCCGTGAAGAACGAGAACGGCGCCAGGTTCGCCGTACCGTCCTCGTTCAGCGTCGACGTCCAGGCGATCGGCCGCGGCAAGATCGTCGCGATCTGCCAGAAGTACGCCGCGTCCGGCGATAGGGTCGCCGGATCGACCTTCATGCGAGCAGCCTCGCGCACAGCTCGTCGGTGACGTCGTCCAGCGTGTCGACGACGACGTCGGCGGGCGACAGGTCGTAACCCGCGAAGTTGCCCGCGCGCACGGCGATGACGCGCGCGCCGGCCGCGCGCGCCGAAAGGATCCCGGGCGTCGCGTCCTCGACGGCGATCGATCGCGCGGCGCTGACGCCGAGACGCGCGATTGCCTGCGCGTACGGTTCGGGCGCCGGCTTGCCGTGCGTGTAGTCCTCGGCCGCG
Source organism: Polyangia bacterium (assembly GCA_035607075.1). Classification (GTDB taxonomy): domain Bacteria; phylum Myxococcota_A; class Polyangia; order Fen-1088; family Fen-1088; genus JADGRB01. The sequence continues at coordinate 3,846 of DATMZL010001420.1, read as the reverse complement.
ACCAGCACCCCGATGTGGTTCGTGATGCCGATGCCGGTGATCGCGTCGCGCGCCTCGGCGGTGCTGGCGCCCGTGACCACCGCCAGCTTCGACGTGCGCGCGAAGCGCTCGACGGCCGCCACCGCGCCCGGCAGCGGGCGAAACCCGGAGGCCGCGATCAGGGCGCGCTTCTCGTCGACGGCCTCGGCGATCAGCTGGGTCATCGTCACCGGCAGCTCGTGGTTGCGCGCGATCATCCCGTAGATCTCGTTCCACGAGTGGCCGATGACGAACTGGCGCTCCTCGGCGGACATCTCGGCGCCGTGCCGGCGCACCGCAAGGACGACCGATTCGATGTTCTCGCGTTCGCTGTCGACCAGCGTACCGTCGAGGTCGAACAGGAAAGCTTCCGGAGCGGTCGCGTTCACGCGACGCTTCTACCGCGTCCCTTCTCGAAGATCACTGGCGACCAGCCTGCTGGGATCCGGCGAGACGTCGTCCTCGGTCCATACGATCCGCGATTCGTAAATCGAGAATGTGTGGTTCAGCCGATAGAGCCGATCGACCGAGCGATCGATGCGGTCGAGGATCGGCCCCAGCTCCGGGTGTCGCTTGCGGATGACTTTTGTGGCGAGATCGATCGTCTGCAGCGGCGTGTTGGTGTAGTCGCGAAGCGCGAGAAACGCCCGCGCGAGGCGCTGGGTGGCGATCGACTCGGTGCGCACGCGCATCATCCGGCGCGAGAGCGCGATGCGATGGACGCGGTAGATGAGGAGCGCCAGCGCGAACACGCCGTAGATGAGGATCGTCCACGGTTCGCTGACCGGAAACCGATGCTGCTGCGCCGCCGGCAGCGTCATGTACCGGAGCAGCACCATGCCGACAAACCCGCCGATCGCCGCCGCCCCGGTGACGAGGTCGGGGGCCAGCATCGCCGTTGCCAGCGCGCCCAGCTTGTTGGCCTGGAAGGGGATCCAGGTGCCCGGCGCAGCGGCCCACGCGGTGCTGGTGAACCAGAGGGCGACCAGAATAATCGCCGTGTTGACCAGGAAGATTGACGTCGCGAGCCGGTTCGACGGCCGTCGCCGGAAGGCGAGAAGCACCAGCATGAGCAGCAACGCGGCAGCGCTCGATCCGAGCGGCGCCCACTTCGGCAGGGCGGGAACGTCGCGGCCCAGCACGAGATCGATCGGCATCCCGACCGCGTTGAGGCCACAGGCCCACATCGTCCCGCGCCAGGCATGCTGCGCCTGAACGGCATCTGGCGGCGGGGCCGGAATCATTGCGGCGCGTGCTGCTCGTCGGGAACCCGATCCTCGAGCAGCGACGTCAGCGCTATGAGGGAGACGGGTTTGCTGACCACCTCCGCGTCGCCGAGGCGGCGCGCTTCGATCACCAGCGGGTGCGACGCGGCGTGCCCGGTCAGGAACACGATGCGTCCAGCGAAACCGTGCTTGCGCAGCCAGCCGTACGAATCGATCCCGCTCGGGACTTCGGGGCCCAGGTTGATATCCAGGATCGCGACGCCGCAATTGAGGGCGCGTTCTCCCAGGGCGATCAGCTCGCGGTGGCTGCCGATGCCGTGACATTCTCGTTCGAAGATCGTCTTCACGAGATCCGCAAACGTGGCGCGCAGGTCGTCGTCGTCGTCGAGGAACAGCACGTCACTGGGATGTCCCATCGTCTCTGTAGGGATACCACCGGCGCCACGTGACCCGCCGTAGTGCGATGCCCGAGATTCAATGATCGGGATCTGGGTTGTCGGGCATTCTTGCACCATGAAAATGAGCCTGCGCGCGCTGGGTCTGGTGTTGCTTGGCAGCATGGTCGCGGTTTCGTGCGGCGGTGACGGATCGTCTGGTACGGGCACGGGCGGGAACGGCGGAGCGGGTTCGGGTCACGGCGGAACGACGGGGGCCGGTGGCACCTCGGCCGGGGGGGCGGGCACGAGCGGCGCGGCGGGCACGAGCGGCGCGGCAGGCACCGGCGGCAGCGCGACGGGCGCGGCGGGAACCGGCGGCGGCGCCGCGGGAACGGGCGGCGGTGCAGCAGGGACCGGCGGCGGTGCGGCCGGCACCGGCGGCGGCGCGGCCGGCACCGGCGGCGGCGCGGCCGGAATGGGCGGGCGCGGTGGCGGCGCGGCGGGCACGAGCGGGACGACGGGCGCGGCGGGTACCGGCGGCGGCGCCGCGGGTGCCGGCGGACGCGGCGGCAGCGCGGGGGGAACCGCGGGCGCGGGCGGACGCGGCGGAACGGGCGGAGCCGGCGGCGGCGGCGGCGCGACAAACTGCGCTGGACATGCGCTCTCGCTCAGCGCGAACGCCACCAGCACGGCGGCGGACACGGCCCAATCTCACGTCGAGGTCGACCTCGGCAGCGACCTTCCGATCGGCAACACCCAGCGCACGATCGAATTCTGGGCGTTCATCAAGACGACCGACTGGGTCGGCGAGGAGAACGCGATCTACTACTACGGCACCAGCGGCAACGCGGCGTCGTGGGGCATGGACTTCGGCACCAACCCGGTCATGGGGATGACGAACAACCACGCGACGCTGGACCCGTTCACGGGCGGCGGCTTCAGCGACGACAGCACCAACGATCTCGGCATCAACTCGTCGAACGATCAGTGGGTGCACATCGCGATGGTCTGGAACGGCACCAATCTGATCACCTACGTCAATGGCCTGCCGAAGATCACGACGAGCGGAACCGGCGGCACGACGGCGCTGGCGACAGGGCAGTCGGTGATTTCGATCGGCTGCAACCCGACCAACATGAACTGCTTCAACGGCCTGCTCGACGAGTGGCGGGTCTGGAAGGTCGCGCGCACGGCGACGGAGATCCACGACAACTACAACAAGCCGGTCGCGCCCACGACGGCCAACCTGGTCGCCTACTACAAGTTCGACGAGACGTCGGGCGCGACGACCGCCGACGCGGTCACCACCACCGGGCACACCGCGCACAACGGCACGTTGAAGGCGATGATGACCTCGCAAAACCCGACCTTCGTGGTGCCGCCGACGCCGATCCCGCTCGTCTGCCCCTGATCGGGGGCTTCATCTATCCGGCGCTGCGCGCGCGGTGACCTGAACAGCGCCCTGGCTCCGCAGCACCCGGCGTTCGTCACGCGCGCGGATCCGCTTCCGTTCGAGCTCCTCGAACAAGAGCAGGTTGCGTCGGTACTCTTCGGTATCGGTGTTGATGGACCATCCGCCAACGTGGCCGTAGGTGGGCTCGTCTTCCCCGTCGACGACGGTGACCGCCACCGACGCGACCAGCTTGGCCCCCTTGGGGATCGGACCGATTCCCTCGCGGTGACGGCGGCCGCGGCCGCCCTGCTCCATGTTGCCACCCCGCTTCAACCATTCAGGTATGTCGTCTTCAGTCTCGACAGGCGGGCGGCGGAACTCATCGTCGAGATCGCGATCAGCGAGGACGAGCGCCAGGTGGTACGTGTCGCCCTTGTACGCGCTCACGCAAACCTTGCGCTGCCACGATCCCGGCGCCGGATCGATTCTCTCCAGAGGGTGCCAGCCGCGCCGGTCACGGTCCGATCCTACGATCAGCCACAGCGGCTTCCAGATGGTGCTCGGCGCGATGTCGCCCCGGGCGAGGAAGCAATCGCCCGACGACGCAGATGAATCGGGCAGCTCGATCGTCGCGTAGGGGGTTGGCCAGAACCAACGCCACGCGAACGGGCCCACCAGCGCGATGGCGCCGGCGATGGCGCCCAGGATGCCCACGGTGCGGAGCGTCGGGGGGCGGATCAAGGCGTCTCCACGACGCTATGACAATGAGCGGGGGCGAAGGTTCCCGGACCCCTCACCCTAGCCCCCTCCCCGCTTCGCGGGGCGAGGGGAC
>DATMZL010001396.1:0-2962 GCA_035607075.1 Polyangia bacterium | reverse complement strand
TCCTTCATTGCGGAGCCGCCGCCACCCCCGCCGCCGCCACCTCCGCCGCCGCCGCCCGAGCCGGTGCGGAACCTCGCGCTCGGCGTGGAGGCGCTCGTCGGCACCGGCGCGCAACCCGGGATCGTGCCGGGCGTCGGGTTGCATTTCGCGATCGGCCTCGCGACGTTTTCGGCCGAGCTGCGCGCCGCCGCGTGGCTGTGGAGCAAGACCGCGAGCGCCAGCGACCCGACCGCCGGCGGAACATTCCAGCTCTTCGACGCCTCGGCCCTCGGTTGCGCGCGCGCGAGCCACGATCAGGTCCTGTCGCCCGGCGTCTGCGTCGGCGCGTCCGTCGAGCGCTTGCACGCAACCGGATACGGCGTCGGTTTTCCGGGCAGCGCCACGGCGTGGTGGACCGCGGCGTTCGTCGAGGGAAACCTGCGGGTGCACATCTCGTCGATGAACGCCGCTCGCCTGGCCGTACAGGTCGCGGCGCCGCTCGGGCGCTCGCCGAGTTTCGAGCTTGCCGGAGTGGGTCATGTTTTCGAGCCTGCGACGATTTGGTTACGTGCAACACTGGGTTGGGAGCTACACTTTTAGCCCATGGGCAAGAGTCCCCCCGGCCATTCACCGACGATGGTGAATGGAACCGCGACGCTGCCGAACGCACGCGCTGGCGCCGATGTGGGCGCCGGCGCGGCGGGTGTGTTGCTACCCACACCATCTGACCTGACACCCCGTCAGCTGTACGACTCCCACTTCTCGTTCGTGTGGCGGAACCTGCGGCGGCTCGGCGTGCCGGACGCGATCCTCGAAGACGCCGCGCAGGACGTGTTCCTGGTCGTGCACCGGCGCTGGGATTCGTTCGACGCGCGCTGGTCGTCGGTCGAGACGTGGCTGTTCGGGATCCTGATGCGCGTCGCGCGCAATCACCGGCGCTCTCTGCGCCGTCGCGCGTGGGCGATTCCGTCGACCGGCGACGTCGTCGAGGTGGTGCCGTCGCCAGCCGCCGGGCCGGCGGAGCTCGTCGCGCGCCGCGAGGCGGTGGCGCTGCTCGATCGCCTGCTCGATTCGCTGGACGAGGAGAAGCGCGCGATCATCGTGCTGGTCGACGTCGAGCAGATGTCCGTGCCGCAGGCGGCGGAATCGCTGGAGGTCAACCTCAACACGGCCTACTGGCGGCTGCGCACGGCTCGCACGCAGCTGCGGAAGTCGCTGGCGCGCATTCGTGCGATGGAGAATCGGACTGATACGGAGAGGGAGGGTTCTGCGTGATGAAGATGTTGCAGCCGCCGGATCTCGACGCCGACACGCGGGCGCTGATTGACGCTGCCCGCGGCGGGTACGAGCCGAACGAGATGGCGCGTGCGCGTGTGCGCAAGGGTGTCGAGATCAAGCTGGCGGCCGGGATCGCGTTGGCGGTCGGCCCCGCATCGTCCGCGGTCGCGGGCGTACTCAAGATGACGGCGGTGGCGGCGACGGTCGGCGCGGTGGTGACCGCCGGTGTCGTCGTGGCCCCGCGGTATCTGTCGAAGCCGGCGCCGTCGCGCCCGGCGGTCACACGCGTCGCGACGCACGCGGCCCCCGCCGTGACGCCGCCGCCCGCCGAGATCGAAGTGCCGGCGCGCGCCCCTGCGGCGCCGCGCGTGCACATCAAGCACCGCGCACCCGTGGTCGCGCCGCCGACGCCGGTCGAGAACATCTCCAGCCTGAAGGAAGAGACCGCGCTGCTGGGCGCGGCGAACGCGGCGCTTGCGCGCGGCGACGTCAAGCGCGCGCTGTCCGTGCTCGACGACTACGATCACCGGCCGGGATCCGCGCTGCTCTCCGAGGAGCGCACGGTGACGGGCATCCTCGCCGAGTGCGCCGCCGGCCACGCCGAGACGGCGCGCGCCGAGGCGCGACATTTCCACGCGCGCTGGCCGCGCTCGCCGCTCGGCGCGCGCGTCGACGGATCGTGCGCGGGCACGAATACGCCGCCCGCGGGTTCCGGTCCGGCTCGCAGCGGACCTTGATCCAGGCTAGGGTCGAGGCATGCGGTACGCGGCAGCGGCTCTCGGACTGACGCTGGCTGCTGGACTGACGCTGGCCGCGGGCTGCGACGCCGGCACGACAAAGCTCATCGGCGCGGCGTACTGCTCGTCGACGCCCGAGCCGCCGCCGGCGGATCTCGGGTTCGACGCCTTCTATGCAAAGTACCTGGACGCCGCGGGGATCCCAGTCCTCGCGTCCGATGCGGTGGACGACCGCGCGGTCACGATGGCGTGCCAGACCGTCGTGCACATGGTCAGCCTGCGCAACGACGTCCGGCAGGCGCTGATCCGGCAGCAGCAGCGTGTCGCCGTCATCGGCGTCAACGAGGTGACGACCGACATTCCCGAGTACCGCAACCTCAACATGATGTTCCCGCAGCAGGACTGGAACCGGCTGCGGGGCGTGGGGGCGACCAAGCCGATCCCGGTCAGCTCCGTGGGCGAGGAGAACCTGCTCTGTCTCCCGGGCGACATCTTCGCGGGCGAGAAGCTGCTTGTGCAGACATTCGCGACCGCGGTGCTGCTGGCCGTGGATGACGCCGACCGCACGTTCGAGTCGCGGCTGCAGGCTGCGTACGACGCCGCGACGAGCGCCGGCCTGTGGAAGAACACTTACGCCCAGCAGAACGACATCGAATACTACGCGGAGGGCGTCCAGAGCTGGTTCGACGCGAACCTGGACGTCGCGATGCCCGACGGGAACAACGGCCCGATCAACACGCGCGGCGAGCTGAAAGCCTACGACCTTCCGCTGGCGAACCTGATCGCCGAGACGATGCCCGAGGACGCCTGGCGCCCCCCCTCGTGCCCCTGATCCGATCCCCTCGCCCCGCGAAGCGGGGAGAGTCTGGACGGGGCGCTGCCGCACCCCGAGGGATGAAACAAGCGCGAGCGAGCCTGCCATGCTGCGGGGGCCGGTGGCACCAACCCCGTTTACCCTCTGGCAGCTT
>DATMZL010000465.1:0-3686 GCA_035607075.1 Polyangia bacterium | reverse complement strand
CCGCTGCCACCGCTGCCACCGCTGCCCGCGACGCCCTTCGTGCCGCCCGCCGACGCGCCGCCGGTTCCCCCGCCGTGCGTATCGTCGGACGGCGCGCACGCCGCCATCGCGAGTGTGATCCCGATGACCGCGAGTCGAAGTCTCATGTCACTTCGGTCCCGCGCCCGCCATCACCGCCGCCTGAACGCCCGACGCCGCCTCTACGGTGTACTGATACGTCGGCCCGAAGCTGGCGCCCGTCGCCGTCGTGGTGCCCGAGGTGCCCGTGAACAGGTTGCTGCCCGACGGCGCGGCGATGATCCCGTTCATGCTGGTCTGGAACGGCGCCTTCACGCCGTTGTAGACCGTCCCTTCGACAAGCAACTGCGCGTCCTGGCCCGCGTTTGTGCAGTAGCTGTCGCCGACCGCGGTGTAGAGGCTGTTGAGAATGTGGATCTTCCCGCGCCGGCTGCGCGGCATGCGCTGGTTGACGTTGTCGGCCCACCAATCGTGGTCCCAGGTGATGTTGAGGTGACCCACGTCAGCGGGGACATTGTCGCCGCTGCCGATCAGGTTCGAGAAGCGATGGCCCTCGGCGCCGGTGTTGTCGTTGCCGGTCGGATCCGTGCGCGGCGTGTAGTGGAACTTCGTCCAGGACACGGTCACGTAGTCGGCGCCGTTGTTGATGTCCAGGTTGCCGTCGGTGCCGTCGGAGATGTCGCAGTGATCGATCCAGACGTGCTGGGCGCCCGAAACGGTGATCGCGTCGTCGCCCGACGAGCAGCCGACGCTCGGGTCGTAGTTCGGGTCGAGCGAGCAGTCGCCCACGCCGTAACCCACGACCTTGATGTTGCGGAGGATGACGTTGTTCGAGTTGATGCTGAGGTGACCGTGGATCTCGGCGCCACAGAGGCCGACGATCGTCTTGTTGGCGCCGATGCCGACGCGCCCCGCCGCCAGCTTGCCGTTCACGTAGATCACCGCCGCGGTGCTGCCCGTGACGGCGGACGTGAACTGCTGCAGCGTGGTCACGGTCTGCGGCGTGGCGCTGCCGCCGCCGGTCGTGCTGCCGTTGAGCGAAGCCCAGCCGACCAGCGGCCCCGCCGCGGGCGGGTTGGTGCAACCGCCGGCGCCGGTCGTCCCGGCCGCGCCCGTCGTACCACCGCGCCCTGCGGCGCCGGTCGTTCCACCGTTACCCGTCGTGCCGCCGCGGCCGGCCGCGCCCGTCGTTCCGCCGCGCCCCGCGGCGCCGGTCGTTCCAGCCGTGCCGGTCGTTCCGCCGCGGCCCGCGGCGCCAGTCGTCCCTGCCGTGCCGGTCGTTCCGCCGCGGCCCGCGGTGCCCGTCGTCCCCGCGTTGCCCGTCGTGCCTGCGTTGCCCGAGGTGCCCGCATTCCCTGTCGTGCCCGCGTTGCCCATCGTGCCTGCGCTGCCCGTCGCGTTGCTCCCGGCCGCGCCCATCGTGCCCGCGCTTCCCGAGGTCCCGGCGCTGCCGGTGACATCGTTACCAGCTGCGCCGGCCGTGCCGCCACCGCCGTGCGTTCCCGCCGTACCGCTCCCGCCTGTTTCGCTACCCGCACACGCGCACGCGAGCGCGCTCGCCAGCAGACCGGCCCACACGAAGCCGGACACCCTCGAACCACCGCCGCCGCGAATCGCATGTTGATGGGAGAACGCGGGATGACGCATGCTGATAGGCCTCCTGAACGCCCGGATTCCCGGGGTGGGTGTCAATGTCGGCTGCCCGCCGGCGCGATCACGAAATCTCGTGCAGCCGCATCGGTTTGCGCGCGCGCAGCCCGCGGGACGCGGGCGCAGCCACCCGCACAACTACGGGCGCACCGTTAGGTCCAGACGCGTACGTTTTCCGTCAATCACTTTGACCTTCGCGGTGGTCTTGGTTCCGGCGCCCTGCCCGTCGGTCGGCTCGTGCCACAGCTCGACCACGTGCTCGCCCGCCGGAACGTCGTTGATGACGAAGGTCCCGCTCTCGTCGGTGACCGCGAAGTACGGGTGTTCGAAGACGTAGATCCACGCGTTCATCCAGGTGTGGCCGGCGTCGCACTGCAACCGGATGAGGCCGGGCTTGCTCATCGTGACTGGCAGCTTCTGTCCTTTGATCGGCAGCGCGACGTTGAACACCGTCAGCGCCGGCCCGTCGCGTCGCGCCAGATTGCCATGCACGTTGTGCAAGATCGCATCGTTGTTCATCACCGCCAGCGGCGTCCCGACCGTCAGCGCCTGCACGTGCGGAACGTAGCGGCACCCGCGCTGATCGACCGCCGCACCCGCGACCGGTGGCGGCGCCTTCGCGGCGCGCGCGTCCGTCACCGACACGACGACGTTGGCGAGCGCGCCCGCCTTGCCGACCCGCACGGATTCGACGGGCGCCTCGCGGCCGCACACGCTGGCGTCCTTCGCGATCGGCCGCGGCGCGATGACAGGCGCGGGCCCCGCCAGGCGGACGGTGCCTTCGATCGTCCCGCCCGCGCGCGCCGGGCCCGACAGCAAGACGACCAGCGGCGACAGCAACGCGCACCCATGCTTGAGCATCGTGGTCATCTTACAATCGTCGCATGACCGCCGACCGAACCCTGGGCCGCACCGGCGCGCGCGTGCTGCCGGTGTCGCTCGGCGGGGAAGGCGTCCTCCGGACGACCGGCCGGTCGAAGGAGGCGGTGCCCGTGATCCTCGAGGCGCTGCGGCTCGGCGTCTGCTACTGCGATACGGCGCCCGCCTACCAGCAGAGCCAGGACTACTACGGCGAGGCGTTTCGCGCCGCGGGCGCCGGCGCGCGCGACGGCGTGTTCCTCGCGTCGAAGACGCACGAGCGAACGCGCGATCGGGCGCTGCGCCTGCTCGACGATTCGCTGCGCCGGCTCGCCACCGATCGTCTGGACCTGTGGCAGATGCACGACCTGCGCGACGTGCGCGAGATCGACGTCCTGTGCGGCAAGGGCGGCGCGCTGGAGGCCGCCGCCGAAGCGAAGCGCGACGGCCGCGTACGTTTCATCGGGCTGACCGGCCACCACGATCCCGACGTGCTGCTGGAGGCGATGCGCCGCTTCGCCTTCGACAGCGTGCTTGTGTCGATCAACCCCGCCGATCCGCGCTACCGGCCGTTCCTGCCCACGGTCGTCGCCGAGGCGCGCCGCCAGGGTATGGGCATCGTCGGGATGAAGGTGCTCGCGGCGGGACGGCTGGTACGCGAGGCGCCGGCCGCGGATCTCATTCGCTACGGCGCTGCCCACGCCGACACGGTGATCGTCGGCTGCTCCAGCGTCGCCGAGGTGCGCGCGAACCTCGCGATCAACGAGCGCTTCGTGCCGATGCCGGAAAACGAACGGCGCGCGCTCGAACAGAAGGTCGAGGCGCGCGCCGAAGCGTACGACTATTTCAAGGGCTGACCGCGGTCACAGCGACTTCAGGTACTCGACGAGGTCGGCCTTCTCGCCGGCCGTCAGGCCCAGCTTCATGAACGAGTCGTAGTGATCGACGACGTCGCCCAGCGTCGGGAAGCGGCCGTCGTGATAGAAGCCGCCCTTCGCGCGCGTGAACAGGCCGTTGAGCGGCGTCGTGCGATACCGCTCGTCGGGCGAGCGCTTGGCCTGGAAGTCGTCGATGCCGATCTCCGCGGCCGTGTGCATCGGCCAGCCGGGCTCGCTGAAGTTCGGCGGCACGTGGCACGAGTAGCACTCCGCCTTCTTGTT
>DATMZL010001360.1:0-4355 GCA_035607075.1 Polyangia bacterium | reverse complement strand
GGACCAGGCCGGACAGGATCTTCTGCGTCAGCTCGAGATCGTCGCCCAGCTGCGAGCAGCCGAACTGGTGCGGGAACGCGTGAACGCCGTCGACCGATCTCTAGTCGGCGCCCGCCTCCAGCTCCTTGCGCGCGGCGGCGGCGATGCGCTCGGCGGCGTTGTTCACGCAGCCGACCGTGTTGACGATCCAGATCTCGTTGCGCACGCCGACGCGGCCGTCCGCGCGCCGGAAACCGTCGAAGGTGGCGGCGGCTGGCACCGGCAGCTTGCGCAGGTGGACTTCGTGCTTCGATGGATCGAAATCGTCGCGCAGCGTGCTGCTGAGGTTGTGCGAGTGAACGTGCTCGCCCGGCGAGATGTCGCGCGTCGCGACGCCGATCGGGTAGCCGTACTTGAGAACCGTCGCGCCGGCCGGAATGGCGCGGGTCGCGATCTTGTGGCCGGCCGGGACGTCGCTGGCGACCTTGACCCCGTCGACCTCGGTTCCGCCCGCGATCAGCCGCAAGGCGACCATCACGTTGTCCTGTTCGGCGATGTGCAGCGTCGTCTGGCTCATGGCAGGCGAATCCTTGGCGATATCACCTCGTTCGAAGTGTCCGGGGGCGACCCCCGCGGCTCAGTCGGCACGGTTCCCAACGGCCGGGAATTGAGTCTAACCTACCGAAGCCGAAGGGCCGGCCGGGTCGGCCGACCTCGACCGCACGTCTTCCACCGTCCCAGGAGCCTCAAAGTGACCCAAACGCTGCCGTTGCTCGCCCTGCTCGCTGCCGTTCCCGCTCCTGCGCCCACCGCCGCTCCCGCGGCCCCGGCGCCCGCCGCCCCGACGGCGCTACCGGCGCCGCCCGTCGCCGTGAAGGTGCAGAACCCGCTGCCGACCCCGCGCGGCGCGGAAACGATTGCGCTCACGCTGGCGGAGCTGCGCAAGCTCTCGCCGGGCTTGGACGCGCCGAAGATTGTCGTGCTGGACGCCAAGCGCCAGCCGGTGCTGTCGCAGCTGGTCGACAGCGACGGCGATGACGTAGCCGACGAGCTCGTGTTCCAGACCGACCTCGCCGCGAAGGAGACGCGCCCCTTCACCGTCGAGAGCGGCACGCGCCCAACCTACAAGCCCGACGACTTCAAGGTCTACGGCCGCTTCGTGCGCGAGCGCCACGACGACTTCGCGTGGGAGAACGATCGCGTCGCCCACCGCATGTACGGACCCGATCTGGAGATCTGGAAAAAGGAGCCGCTCACGTCCAGCGGCATCGACGTCTGGGTCAAGCGCACGAAGAAGCTGGTCGTCAACGACTGGTACATGACGGACGACTATCACCGCGACAACGGCGACGGCGCCGACTTCTATTCGGTCAGCAAGTCGCGCGGCTGTGGCGGCGTCGCGATCTTCGCGGGCGACAAGCCGGCGGTGTCGCGCAACTTCGTGTCGTCGCGCGTGCTCGCCAACGGCCCGCTGCGCCTGATCTTCGAGCTCGGCTACGCGCCGTTCGACGCCGGGCCCAACGTGAAGGTCACCGAGACAAAACGCATCACGCTGGACGCGGGCCGAAACTTCAACCGCGTCGCGAGCACGTTCAAGGTCGAGGGCGCCGGAACGGCGAAGGTGGACGTCGGCGTCGGCATCGGCAAGCACGCGAACGCCGACCTCAAGACCGACAAGCTCTGGATGCGGACGTGGGAGAAGGTGAAGGACGACGACAGCAGCCTGGGCTGCGCCGTCGTTCTGCCGGCGGGGACCAGCGCGGCGCTCCGTCCCACGGACCTCGACACGTTCCTCGTCGCCAAGGCGTCGGCCGGCGTTCCGTTCATCTATTACATGGGCTCGGAATGGAGCAAGCGGCCCGGCGGCGCCGCCGACGCGGGCAGCTGGACGAAAGCGCTCCAGGAGCAGGCGCGCGACGTCGCGTCGCCCGTGAAGGTCACGCTCGCCGCCGCGAAGAAGTAGTGGACGAAACCGCCGTCGCCGAGATCCGCGCACGCGTCCTGCCCCACTTCGACGGGTGGGAGGGTGCGGCGGTCGCGCGCATCGGCGGCGGCCTCATCAACCGGAGTTTCCTGCTGACGAGCACCGGCGGCGCACGCGCGGTGCTGCAGGCGGTGAACGCGATCTTCCCGCCCGAGATGCACGGCAACATCGTCGCCGTGACGGATCGACTTGCGGCCGCGGGTCTGGTCACGCCGTGCTTGCTCCCAACCCGCAACGGCCGGCCTTATGTCGCCGCCGACGACGGCGGGATCTGGCGGTTGCTCTCGTTCATCGACGGCGTCTCGTTCGATGTCGTGGGCAGCGGGGCGCAGGCCCGCGCGGCCGGCGAGCTGGTGGGCCGCTTCCACGCCGCTGTCGACGGGATGACCCACGCCTTCGTCGGGATGCGCGTCGGCGTCCACGATACGCCCCGTCATCTGGCCCGGCTGGAGGAGGCAGTCGCGACACACCCGGCGCACCGCCTGTTCGCGGACGTCCGGCCGCTGGCCCGCGCGATCCGCGACGGCGCCGCCGGCCTGCCGCAGTTGCCCGCGCTGCCTCCGCTCATCGGCCACGGCGATCTCAAGTTCAACAACATCCTGTTCGCGGGGCGCCAGCCGCCCGATGACACGCGCGCGATCTGTTTGATCGACCTCGACACCGTCGGACCGCAGGCGCTGGCCTTCGAGCTGGGCGACGCCTGGCGCTCGTGGTGCAACCGCGCCGGCGAGGACGACGTGAACGCAGTGCTGGACCTCGAGATCCTGCGCGCGTCGCTCGACGGCTACGTCACGGGCCTGGGCCGCGCGATCTCGGCGGACGAAGGGCGGGCGCTGCTGCTCGGGGTCGAGTGGGTCAGCCTCGAGCTGGCGGCGCGGTTCGCGGCGGACGCGCTCTTCGAATCGTACTTCGGCTGGGACCCGGCGCGGTTCGCCGGCCGCGGCGAGCACAACCTGGTGCGCGCGCGCGGGCAGTGGTCGTTGCACCAGGCGTTGCTCGCGACGCGCGACGCGCGCGCGGCGATGCTCGGTCTGGCGGCGGTGTAGTCGCTCATGGGAGCGCGCTGGCGGTCGTGAGCCACGCCCATCCCAGCCAGGTTGACGGCCGGTCGCAACGATATTTCACAGCCTGCAACGTGAACGTGCCGCCGGTCGGCGTGTCGAGCTCGACGATCTCGAACGTGTTGTCCCAGCTCAGCGAGCGGGCGATCACCTGATTGTTCGCGTCGACGAGGCAGAGGTCGATGTCGGCGCTGGGGCGGTCCTCATAGTCGTCGAACGCCGGATCGCTGTCCCAGGACAGCACAATCCGTTGGTGCGTGGCCGAGGCAACCGAAAGCGTCACCAGGGGCAGCACCTGGGACGTGGAGGTGTCGCAAGCGTACCTCATCCCGCCGGTTCGATTCGGGGCGCCGGCGAGGTCTATGGCCGTGTTCACAACCAGCCCGCCGGCACCGTCAATGTCCGATAGGCGCGTATCGCCCTCGATGTTGTGGACGGCGGTGGCCATGAGCGTGGCGCGGACGGTCTCGGGCCAGATCGAGAACATGGCGCTCTTCTGGATGAGCAGGGCCGTCGCAGCGACGACCTGCGGGGACGCATAGCTGGTCCCGTCGGTCGTCTGGAAGTTCGCGGGGCCGACGTCGACCATCACCATTTTCACGGCGGGCGCCGCGATCTCGGGCTTCTGTCGATCGCCATGAAACGACAGCGGGTTGCGGAAGCTCGAGCACTCGTACACGCTGTCGTCGTCCCAGCGCGCGGTGTTGTTGTCATTGTAGCCACCGACGCCGATCGTGTTGTAGGCGATGGCCGGGGACGCCACGAAGCCATCTTTTGGGTTGATCGGCGACTGCGACTGCACGATGCCACCGCCCCCACAGAGGCCGTTGCCGACCGCCACGGCGACGGTCCGATAGCGGTAGAAGACGAGGTCATCGAAGAAGCGATCTGTCGCTCCCGGTCTGATCTGGCTGAAGCTGCCGAAGCTGAGGTTGATGGCCCGTGCGCCCCAGTCGGCCGCGCGGTCGGCGAGCTCGCGGATCTGGTCGCTCCTACCGAAACACGAGCCGCCGACTCGCACTGACGCCTCAGGGGCAAACCCATCGTCACCGACCGGCGGCGGGAGGAACGAGAGCTGCCGCTCGATGATCATGCCCACGACGGCCATCGTATGCGCGGTGCTCGGCTGCGGGCCCAGGTTCGACGGACAGACATGAAGCGGGTCCTGCGTCACCGGCCGCAGCAGCAGGCTGCTCTGGTCGACCTGCGCGTCTCCCGCTTCGACGTCAGCGACCTTCACGCCCGTACCCCGGATGCCCTGCGCGTGCACGTCGGGAATGCCGGCTGTCATCTCCGGGACGGTGAACGACGGGTGCGCGGGAGGGTCGAGG
>DATMZL010000899.1:0-5715 GCA_035607075.1 Polyangia bacterium | reverse complement strand
TCCTTCCCACCGCCGTCCGCTACGACGTCGCGCTCGACGGCGCGACCGAGCCCGTCTTCTCCCCCTGGCGCGTCCGCCCGGGCCTCACCCTGGAGCTCACCTTTTTCTGATCGTCCGGGGGGAGGATCTCGTGCAAATGGGCGAGCGCAGGGTGGCTTTGCCAGCCCGGAGCGAGATGGGGGCGCGGGGGCCCAAAGCGAACGAGAGTGAGCGACGGCCCCCGAATAAAATTGACACGGTACGTTTGTTCCGTACGATACGTACGTTCAGTGGATCCAGGCGGAGGCAAAACATGGGCTCGTTGACGTTGGTTCGCGACGATACGCGCGGCGCCCTCACGGATCGTCAGCGCGAGATTCTCGACTTCATCACGCAGTCCATTCGCGAGCGCGGCTACCCGCCGACGTTGCGCGAGATCGGCCTGCACTTCGGCATCAAATCGACGAACGGCGTGAACGATCACCTGCGCGCGCTCGAGAAGAAGGGCTATCTCCAGCGCGAGGATCTGAAGTCCCGCGCGCTGCGGCCCGTCGGCGTCCGCGGTCCGATGCGCGCGCCGACGCGCGAGGAGGACATGGTGGACGTGCCGCTTGTCGGGCGCGTCGCCGCCGGCGCGCCGTTGCTGGCCGTCGAGAACATCGAGGACACGGTCAAGGTCGACCGCTTCTTCATCGGCCAGACGCGCGAGGTGTTCGCCCTGCGCGTGAAGGGCGACTCGATGATCGAAGACGGCATCTTCGACGGCGACTTCATCTTCGTGCGCAAGCAGCTGCACGCGAACCGCGGCGACATCGTGGTCGCGATGATTGAGGATGAGGCGACCGTGAAGCGCTACTACCCGGAAGGGGACAGCATTCGGTTTCAGCCCGCCAACAGCCAGATGCAGCCGATCATCGTGAAGAAGCGCGACTTCAAGAGCGTGAACCTGATCGGTATCGTCGTCGGGGTTTATCGCAAAATGCGCGTGTGACAACGATCGCAGGGGACGCCTGACTCCCCGCCGCCGCCTAAAAGTGCCCATGCTACGCTGAGGCCTTCATGTCGCAGCGGGCCCGATCACGCGCGCGCGGTTTTCTTTCGCGCGGCGCGCTGTTCTCGCTGCTGCTGCACGTTCATCTTCTGACGCCGATCGGCGTGGTCATCTGGATCTTCGCCGGGCGCCAGCAGGCCGCGCGCGAGGCGCAGCGCGCCCAGGAGATGGACGTCGAGTTCCAGGACGCGAGCGCGGCCCAGCTGCCCAAGGACTTGCCCCCGATCGAGCCGCCCCCGGATCAGCTGCAACCGCCGAAGCCGCAACAGCCGAAGCCCAAGCCGATCGCGCGCGAGAAGAAGCCCGACGAGAAGCAGGCGAAGCCCGAGGAGAAGCCCCAGGAAAAGCCAGAGCCCGAGAAGAAGGTCGCGGAGGCGCCCAAGCCCGAGCCGCCGCCTCCGCCTCCGCCCGAGCTGCGCGAGGGGCACGAGAAGATCGTCGACCAGGAGAACGACAAGAACGAGCCGCCGCCGCCGGAGGCGAACTACCTGGCGCAGAACAACCACCATACCGACGAGGAGAAGAGGGCGACGGAGACCACGCTCGAGAAGCGGCGACACGACAACAAGAAGAGCGAGCTGCCCACCGACGAGAAGGACAAGATCGCGGACCTCGAGGAGCAGAAGTCGGCGCTCGGCCGCAAGGCGCCCGACGTCACGCCCCACGAGAACCCGCAGGTCGCCGAGGCGCAGGAGAAGAAGAACGAGCCCAAGTCGCTGCTCGCGCTGCGCGATCCCGCGCCGCGCACCCACGAGATCAGCCCCGAGACCGCGGACCCGTCGCTGCCCAAGGCCGCCGACGGCGATATCGCGGCGGCGCGCCCGGCGCGCGGCGCGCCCGCGGATCCGGCGCACGTGAAGGCCGGCGACAAGGTCAAGCTGGCGCTGTCGCAGAAGGACTTCGAATACCTGTTCGGCGCGGACGCGGAGGCGGAGCGGCGGCTCGCCGAGAAACACCGCTCGACGCGAAAAGGGAAGCTCGCCGAGAAGGTGGCGCGCGTCCAGGCCGCGCTGGAGAACTTCACGCCTGAGGTCCGGCCCGGCAACACCACCGACCTCAACACGCGCGCGGCGCCGTTCGCGGCGTACATCGCGCGCATGCATCGGAGCATCCACCAGCACTGGGGCTTCGAGCAGCTCGAGGCTTGGGAGGAGATGTCCGGCACGAGCCCGTTCAACAATTCCAAGCTCGCGACGACGCTGGAGGCGGTCCTGAACCGCGACGGCACGATCGACAAGGTCGCGATCGTCCGTACGTCCGGCTACCTGGCCTTCGACGCCGCGGCCATCGATGTGCTCTACACGTCGGGTCCGTTCCCCGATCCGCCCCGCGAGATTCGCTCGCCCGACGGAAAGATCTACGTGCACTGGACCTTCCACCGCGACGACCGTCAGTGCACGCCGGCGTTCACGCAGTACTTCATCCTGGCCGAGAAGCCGCACCCGAGGGAGAAGGGCGCGGTCGTCGACCGGCCGGAAGCGGCGCACGCGACCGGCGGTGGCGCGGTGGGCGAAGCCGTTCACCCGTCGGCAGCGGCGCCCGGGGCGCCGGCCCCCGCGGGGGCCGGTGCGCCTCCGGCGTCGCCCGGCGAAGCGCCGGCCCCGCCTCGACCGCCGACCACGGCGGGCGACGACGGGCCGCGCCGGCTGCACCGGTACGAAGACAGCCGGCATCGCGCCACCATGCACCAGCTCGACCAGGAGGTCGCCGCCGCCGAGGAGAAGGCCGGCGTGTCGCCCGCGCCCGCCGCGCCGACGGAAGCGCAGTCGGCTATCGCACGGGCGGGCGATCCGGCGGCGCGCGCCGTCGCCGAACGGTGGTTCAAGGCGCTCGCCTCCGGTGACGCCGACGTGCTGGCGTCGCTCGCGGTTCTGCCCTTCAAGACGTCGGGGAAGGACGTCTCCAAGCGCGCGACGCTGACCGCGATGCTCGCGGACCTGGTGAGCGAGGAGAAGGCCGCGCATGCGCGGACGCTTCAGGTCTTCACGACCGCCGGTCTGCGCGCCGCCATCGGCAAGCTCCCCGCGAACGTCGATGACGGCAGCGGCACGCAGCTTTACGCGCTGGCCTCGAATGGAGAGCGCGACGCGCTGATCCTGATTCTCGCCAAGCGCGGTACCGACTGGAAGCCCATCGGCCTCGTGAGGCGATGACGGCGGCGATGAAACGCGCGGTCCGGATCGCGATCGCGCTGGCCGCAGCGGGCGGCCTCGGGATCGCGTTCCTCGTCGCTTGCGGCGAGCACTGCATCCAGCGGGGCGCGCGCTGGACGGGCGTGACGTACGACGATGGCGTCGCGCTGGTCTACGTCTGCGATCCGGCGTCAGGGATTCGCCGCGCCTACTTCTACGTCTGGCCCTGGAGACGGACGGCGCTGGAAAAGATCGACTCGGGCGGTCTTTAACGGCTAGCGCAGCTCGACCTGCGCCACGTGTCGCAGGTTGAGGAAGTTCACCAGGAAGTGCGCCACGACCGGCCCCGTCAGATCGCCCGTCCACTGGAACATCGCGCCGAAGAGCAGCCCGATCGCGAACGAGCTGGCCGTCCACGGCAGGTGGCGCGCCTTCGGGCCGATGTGCAGAAGCGCGAAGATCGCGCTCGATCCCAGAAGGCCGATCGCCGGCAGCAGCGCGCCGCGGAAGAACATCTCTTCGCCAACGGACGAGGCGACCGCCAGCACGATGATCTCGAAGTCGGTCAGCGGAAACAGCAGATGACGCAGCTCCCGATGCAGCCAGCGCGCCCATTCGAACCGGTAGAGCGCCATCCGCGACGCGAAGACGATGAGCAGCCCGACCGCCAGCCCACCGAGAATTCCGGTAAACACGGCCGGTTCGCTCCCGGAAAGGTGCCAGACGTTGGGCTGACCGCGCAGGCCGCCCCAGCCGAGCGCCGCCGCCGCAAGGCCGAGGTAGACGATCAGGACCAGCGCGGGGCGCGAGAGGCTAGATCCGCGGGACCACACGCTTTCCGACCCCGATCATGGCGTTCTGACTACCCGTACCACGGTTCTGCCGCGGCGCGCGGGCAACTCGCCGCGAAACCGCGGCGACGCGGCGCGCAGGCGTGTAAGTAATCAAAATCACAAGTCTATTTCACCTCGTGCAGGGGACGATTTTCGTCCTGGTTTTCACAGGAAGGAGCTCCGGTCGCATGGTAAACGGAGGGTCGGCATGGGAGTCGCGGCACTCAAGGCAAGGCATCGTGCGTCGCGAAGCGCCGCCTTGCTGCCCGACACCGTCGTCCGCGAGGTCGGCCAGCAGAAGCTGCTCGCCACACGGATCTGCGATCTCAACCTGCGTCCGGAAGGCACGCTCGAAGAATGTGTCGAGCAGGTCATCGGCGAGCTACAGCGCAAGGGCATCACCTTCGTCCCCGCGTACTACCTGGGCGATGACGATTTCTGGACCGCCGATCGCGCGGTCAGCGTGAACATCCCCTGGTACCTCGCGAACCCAGAGCTCTGGCAGCTGGTGAACGATCACCTGTTCGAGTACACGCGCGAGGAAGTTTTGATGTACCTGCGCCACGAGGCAGGGCACGCGATCAACTACGCGTTCGAGCTGTGGCGGCGGAAGGACTGGACGCAGACGTTCGGTGATTTCCGGCGGCCGTACCGCGACGTCTACAACGCGCACCCGTGGAGCCGCGACCACGTTCGCTACTTGCACCGCGCGGGCATGTACCACTACGCGCAGAAGCACCCGGACGAGGACTGGGCCGAGACCTTCGCGGTCTGGCTGGAGGGCGGTCCCTGGCGGCGGCGCTACCGCGATTGGCAGGTCGCGCTGGCGAAGCTGGAGTACGTCGACCGCATCGTCGGCATCGAGCGCGCTTGCCGCGGCAACCCCGACAACATCCGGCTGGGGATGCGCATCCCGTACACGGAGATCAAGGAAACCGTCGCCGACTACTTCGACATCAACGACGAGCAGGACGAGGACCTGCTCGAGTACCGGAGCGATCTGCTGGAGATCTTCCCGCGCCGCCCGCCGCGCGCCCGCGCCATCGCCGCGCGCGGGCTGTCGTCGCGGACCGCGAACGCGCAGTCGGCCGCCCGCTTCATCCAGCAGCATCAGAACATCATCACCGACCGCATCAAGCGCTGGATCGGCGACAGCGACAAGCGCGAGATCCGGCACATCCTCCGGCAGATGCAGGCGCTCTGCACCGCCGAGCACATGGTCGTCCCCGACAGCCTTCGCACCGAGAAGCTGATCGAGCTGACCGTGCTCGCCACCTGGCACGTGGTCGACGGCATCCACCGTCTGAGCTAGCGGAAACGGGTAGGGCCATGCTGCGGATCGCGCTGCTGGGCGACTTCGATCGCAGCACGCTGTCGCACTGGGCCAGCGAGGCGGCGTTGTTTCACGCGGCCGCGCGCCTCGGCGTGACGGTCGAGCCGCGCTGGATCCCGACGCCCGCGATGGCGAGCGCGGGCGGCGTCGCGGACGCGCTCGCCGGTTGCGACGGGATCTGGGGCGCGCCGGGCGGGCCGTTCGACAGCGCGATCGGAATGCTGAACGGCATCGCGCACGCGCGGCGGGCGCGCGTTCCGTACCTGGGCACCTGCGCCGGGTTCCAGTACGCGCTGATCGAGCTGTCGCGGAACGTGCTCGGGCTGGCGGACGCGGACACCGCCGAGAACGCATCCGGGTCGACCAACGTCGTGATCACGCCGGTCG
>DATMZL010001326.1:0-3042 GCA_035607075.1 Polyangia bacterium | reverse complement strand
TGGCGGCGGAACGGGCGCGGGGAGCTGCACGGACCCGCTGCCCGAGACGCAAGTCAACGTCGCGTCGACCGACTCGAATTTTCACACGCACACAGTGACGGTCGAAGCGGCCATCCTGAACGAGACGACGCCGCAGGTGTTGACCACGAGCAGCGCCGGCGCGCCGGCGCACACGCACATGATCACGCTGAGCGCGGCGAACCTCGCGGCCCTCAAGGCCGGCGGAATGGTCGACATCACGTCGACGAACGTCAGCATGCACACGCACACGTACCGGATTCGCTGCACGTAGATCCGCGGCGCGTAGATGTTTCACGCGCGTTAGCGCAAAAAATTGCCGGCGCCGGCGCCTAAAAACCGGTCTTGTTGCACGCGGTGGTCTGTCGTCCACTGCGTGCAACAGAAAGGTGGAGCTGGCAATGGCGTTACTGCAGCGATTACTGGCAGCGGTGTTCTTTGCGGTCGCGATTGTGATCGCTGGCTGCGGATCGACTCCGGACGACATCGACCAATCGACCGCGCAGGCGCTGACCTCGTCGGACGTCATGGGGTTCGAGGTGGCGGGCGCGTGGAAGACCAGCTCGGGCACCGCCGCGTCGACCACGACGCGGACGCAGGGCGCGGCGGCGCTCGCGATCACGGCCCCGGTGAACTTCACGAACATCGTCAGCGCCGCGATCGATTCATCCGTGCCGGGGCTGGTCGGCCTCGGCGCGCCTGATTCGGCGTTCGCGGTGGACCTGCTGCTTCCGACGCAGCAACCGAACCCGTTCTACTTCGGGGCGCTTCAGCTCTACGTCAGTGTTCCGTCGCGCAACGTTCACAACGAGTTTCTCGGCAACGTCGATCTGACCGGACGCCCGCTGAACGTCTTTCGCACCGCCCGATTCACCATCACCAGTGCGGCGCGCCAGGCGCTGGCCGGCGCGACGTTCGCGGACATGACGATCACCGTCGCGCTGAACGCGCCTTTCGGCGCGAAGGGCACGTACATCCTGGACAACCTTCGCGTCGTCGGCGCGACGGCGGCTGACTTCCAGCTGACGGCCAGCCCCGCCGACCTGACCATCCCGCAAGGCGGGTCGGGGCAGAGCATGATCAGCGTCGCGCGGACGAATGGTTTCACGTCGTCCGTCGCATTCTCCGCGACGGGACTTCCGGCCGGCGTCACCGCCTCGTTCGCACCGGCGAGCACGACCGGGGCAACGACGGTTGTGACGTTCAGCGTGGCCGGCGGCGCGGCGACCGGTACGACCGCGATCACGATCGTCGGGAAGGGCGCGGGCCTCGCGCGGGCCGTGCCGCTCAAGCTGACCGTCACGCCGGCGGGCGACTTCAGCGTGTCGCAGCCGACGGTGGCGCTGCAGCCTGGGGAGACGGTCAGCGTGCCCGTGACGATCGATCGGAGCGGTGGGTTCGTCGGGCCGATCACCTTCACGCTGGGGGCGCCGACGCCCGGGGTCACGGGGATGTTCACGCCGACGACGACGACGGGGAACGAGGTGACGCTGGTGTTGACGGCGTCGCCGACGGCGCCGCTGGGGACGAACTCGACGACGTTCAACGCGTCAGGCGGGCTGACTCGAGGGCTGAACAAGGCGGGCACGATCACGATCACGACCGTCGCCGGACCGTGAGTCGCAGTTGTCGACGCGCGGTCAAACAGAAAGCCGCGCGGAGCCGACGACGGGACGGGCCCTGCGATCGAGGACGCCGGCGGCCAACCGCGTGGTTGGCCGTTCGACGAGGAAATAGAAGGCGATGCCGGCGATCTGTCCGGCCACGGCGTAAAGAAGGATGCGCGGCCAGGGTCCGAGCGCGACCGTGGCAGGCAAGCGGGCGAACAGGGCGAACAGCATCTCGCCGCCCAGCGTGTGAACGAGGTACGTGCTGTAGCTGACCTCGCCGAGGAACTGCATCGCCCGCGTCCAGGGCCGGACGGCCGTCACCGGTCCGTAGAGGCGCAGCAGCACGAACGACACGAGCACGATGCCCTGAACCGCAATCTCGCGATCGTTGCTGCCGCGGGACCAGGAGAAGCCCGCCGCTCCCAAGGCGATGGCCAGCGCCAGGAGGCGGCTGTGTCCCCACCCCTGACCGAGCAACGCCGCCACGCAGACACCCGCCGCGAACTCGGTCCAGCGCGCCAGGAAGAAGCCGTTCATGAGATCGCTGCCCGGCGGCGCCACGGCCGGAAGCGCCGCACGCGCGACCAGCGTCGTCACGATGACCACGAGCATGATCGGCAGCGCCTTCCAGGCGCGGAACGCGAGCAACAGCAGCGGCAGCACGAGGTAGTACTGCCACTCGAGGCCCAGCGACCACAGCACGGCGAGCAGCGAGCGGTGGGTCGCCGGAAACAGGGAGTGCGTCAGCGTCAGGTGCGTGAAGACGTGCCAGCCCAGGTCGCCGCGCGCGACACGCGTGGCGGATACGCCGACTTGCAGGAACGCCAGCACCGCCGCCAGCAGCACCACCACGTAGTACGGAGGCAAGATGCGCGTGACGCGCCCGACGGCGTACCGCCGGAGCTCGAAAGGCCGCTGCGGCCGCAGCTCGAGATACGGCCGTGCGAGCACATAGCCGCTCAACATCATGAAGAACTGGACGCCGGCGTAGCCGAGCTCCAGGACCGTCGCGCCGGAGCCGGTGTCGATCGCGGCGTGGAACAGCATGACGTACCAGCACGCCCCGAACCGCCCGATGTCCAGCGCGGCGACACGCCGGGTACCCAGCACGTCCACGAGCCTGGACGTTCGCACGGTCCTCCGGCCATTTCAACGCGGGCGCCAGAGGCGACGCGATTCGGATCTGGTGCACCTGAGCCGGCGACCGATTACGCGGAGAGACGCGCGGAGCCGGCGATGGGACGCCCGGTGCGAGCCAGCAAGGCTACCGCCCAGCGGGTGGTCGGCCGTTCCACGAAGAAGTAGAAGGCGATACCGGCCGTCTGCCCGGCCAGCGCGTAGAGAACTATGCGCGGCCAGGGCCCGAGGGCGGCGGCGCCCGGCAACCGGCCGAGGAATGCAAACAACGTCTTGC
>DATMZL010001722.1:0-3920 GCA_035607075.1 Polyangia bacterium | reverse complement strand
GGTTCCACTTCGCGGCCTTGTCGTCGGGCCGTAGCGTCAGCGCGCGCTTGTACGCCTCGACGGCCTCTTTGTGCTTGTCGAGCTTCGACAGCGCGTTGCCGAGGTTGCGAAACGCCGTCCCCTTGAGCGCCGGATCCTGGCCGCCCTCGGTCGCGCGCAGGAACTCCTGGCGCGCTTCATCGAACCGCGACAGCCCGTAGAGCGCGCTCCCGCGATCCAGGTGCACGCCCGCCTCGCCGGGTAGCTTGGCGACCGCCTTGTCGTAATGGGTCAGCGCTTCCTCGGCCTTGCCCGCCTGCATCGCTGCGTTCCCCTGCTCGACCTCGCTGTTCCGGCTCTCGAACATCTTGAAGCCGACGAGCAGCGGCAGCGCGGCGATCAACGCGACGGCCGGTGACCTCATGACGCGGCCTCCGCGCGCCGACGACGCCGATCGCTGATCGCGATCTCGGCGCACAGCGCCAGCAGCACCGTGAGCACCAGCCACTGAAACGCCTCCTCGTACTGCGGCACCGGCCGGCCGTCGTTCTCCGTCCGCTTCAGCGACGACAGCGCGCGCGCGACCTCGTCGACGCCGAAGCGCTTCGAATCGGCGTAGAAGACCTCGCCGCCCGTCCGGCGCGCGATCTCGACCAGCGTCTGCTCGCCCAGCCTCGAGGTCACGTACTTCCCGTCCTGATCCTTGACGTAGCCGGTCACCTTGCCCTGCTGATCGTATTCGGGGATCAGCTCACCGGAGCGCGATCCGACGCCGACCGTGAAGATCTTCACGCCCAGCTTCGACGCCTCGTCGGCCGCGTCGAGCGGCTCGCTGTCGTTGTCCTCACCGTCGGTGAGCAGCAAGATCGCCTGGCTGCGCGTCGCGTCCGCCGCCGACGCCTTGCTGCGCAGGGAGACCAGCTGATCGAGCGACGCGCGGATGGCGCGGCCGATCGCTGTCCCGCCCACGGGCATGTCCCACGGGTGCAGGTCCAGCCAGAACAGCTTGATCGCCGCGTAGTCGGTCGTCGGTGGATACGTCAGCGTCTCGCCCGCGAACGCGACGACGCCGACGCGATCGTTGGGCAGCGTCCCCAGCAGCTCGCCGAGCTCCCGCTTCGATCGCTCGAGGCGCGAGGGGTACACGTCGGTCGCCAGCATCGACCGCGAGAAGTCGAGCGCGACCACCAGATCCAGCCCGCGCTGCTTGGCGGGTACCGAATTGCCCGGGACCTGGGGCCGGGCCAGCGCGACGGCCGTCAGGCCCAGGGCCGTCACCATCAGCGCCGCGCGCAGCAGCTTGCGCCCCATCGACACGCCCGCGGTCATGCGCGCCACCAACGCCTCGTCGCCCAGGCGCGCCAGGCGCCGGCGCCGCACGCCGAAGTAGATGCCGTAGGCGATCACCGCCGCCGGAACCGACAGCAGCAGCCAGAGCGCGTGCGGGCTGACGAAACGCATCTACGGAATCCTCGAGAAGCGGGTGAGGCGTAGCGCGATCTCGGCCGCGAGCAACAGGAACGCCATCCACACGAAGCTGCGGTAGAGCTCCGTGTACAGCAGGGCCCGATCGTGAATCGGCGCGCGCTTCAGGTCGTCGAGGATCTTCTTGAAGCGATCCTTCAGCGCGCGGCTGTCGGAGGCGAGGTACGGCGTTCCCCCCGTCATCGACGCGATCTCCTCGAGCAGCTTCGGGTTCACCGAGCGGCCGCCGCCCTCGGCGTCGCTGTTACCGGCGAGGATCGTGTAGACCTTGACCTTCAACGTCTGCGCGAGTCGCGCCGCGTCCTCGGGCGACAGCTTGCTCGCGTTGTCCTCGCCGTCGGTGAGCACGATCAGCACCTTCGAGCGGCCGTCGGGCTCGGGCGGCTTCGCCACCGCCTTGCCGCCTGCGGCCGGCGCCTGGGCCGCGGCCTTGGCCGCCTCCGTGAGTTTTTGCAGCGCCTCGCCGCACAGTCGGTTCAGCGCGACCGCGATGCCGTCACCGATCGCCGTGCCGTTGCCGTCGACGATGCCCAGGCGCAGCTCGCCCACCATGCGCAGCAGCGCGCCGTGGTCCAGCGTCATCGGCGCGTAGGTGTAAGCCTCGCGCCCGAACACGACCAGGCCGATGCGATCGGTCGGGCGCTGGCGCACGAAGTTCTGGATGACCGCCTTCGCCGCTTCCAGCCGGTTGGGCGCGAGATCGGTCTCCTGCATCGACCCGGAGAGATCGAGCGCGACGACGATGTCGATCCCCTCGACCTCCAGGTCGTCGTTTGCGCGCGTGCTCTGCGGGCGCGCCGCCGCCACGATCAGCAGCACGACCGCCGCCAGGCGCAGCACCGTCGGCAGATCGCGCAGGCGGGCGACGATCCCCGGACGCTGGGCCGCGAGCTCGTCCGCGCGCGGGTAGCGAAACAGCGCGCGCCGACCCGGGCTCTGCCCGAGGCCCAGGGATAGAACCAGCGCCACCGCGAGCGGGATCGCCGCCAGCACCCACGGATGCGCGAAGCGGAAGCCCTCGGCGTTGCGCAGCAGCCCCACGTAGGCCCCCGCCAACGGCGCAAACACCGCCGCGATCAGCCAGTACGGGATGCGCGCGCGGCCATTCTTGCTAGCCGCTCTCGCGCCAGCGAGAGTGCGGCTGCCTTTTTGAATTTCAGGCATTGCGCGCCTCCGCGGTGCCGAGGGGCGCGGCGACCGTCGCCACCGGCGCGGGACGCGTGGCGGTGACAATCCGGATCGCGCTCTCGAGCGCGCCGCGCGCCTCGTTCGCCGTCGGCGAGATCTTCGCGAACTTCACCAGGTCGCACGCCGACAGCCAGCCCTGGATCTCGCCCAGGATCATCTCCCGCCCCGCGTGCCGCCGGAGCTCGACGATCAGCTCGTCGGTGGTCATCTCCAGCGAATCGAAGCCGTAGCGCCCGCCCAGGTAATCGCGGATCACCTCCGACACCGCGAAGTAGAAGGGCCGGTTGTCGGCGTTCTCGAGGAATCCCAGCGCGCCCAGCCGATCCAGCCGTTCCAGGGCGATCTCGTGGGCGGGCCGCGGGGGCGGGCCGGGGCGCTCGCCCCGCCGCCCGCGCAGCTTCCGCACGACGAAGAAGGTGATCAATGCGCCGAGCGCCGCCGCGAGCAGCGCACCGCCGACGTACAGCGGCAGCCGGTTCTCCTCCATCACCGATACCGTCGCCGCCGCGTCCTTCAGCGCCGGCTCGGGCTCGTTCGCGATCAGGCTGGCGATCTTGACGGCGACCGCATCGGTCCGGGCGGTCTTCACCTCGCCGTGCTTGCCCAGGTACGTGACGTCGATCGGCGGCAGCTTCAGCTCACCGGGTTCATAGGCGGCGACCTTCAGGACGAACTCGCGCCGCACGCGCCCGTCGCCCAGATTCTGCTCGCGGGTCTCCTCGCGGCCGAGCAGCGAGAACGGCTCCAGATCGAACGTGCCCGGCAAGTTCACGGGCACGCCGGCCTTCGCGACCGCGACGATGCTGAGGCGAATCGGATCGCCGACGTGCGCGTCGGCGCGATCGACGTGCGCGGCGACGGTGGGCGCGTCCGGATCGACGGGCGCCACCACGCCCGCGCCGGCGTCGCCAGGGCCTACGCCCGCGCCCGCGCCCGCGTCGACGTCGGCGGCCCAGGCGACCCGCGCGATCAGGAACACGAGCGCCGCCGCCAAGCACGGCCGCCAGAACGTCAATGCCGCAACCTCCGCGCGCGCGCCTCGAAGAATGTCGTCAGCGCCGGCAGGTAGTTCTTGTCGGTGCGCACCTCGATCGGATCCATCGAGAGCCGCTTGAAGAGCGCGGTGCGCGCCTCGACCGCCGCGCGCGCCGCCCGCGCGAACGCGGCCGCCTCGGGACCGCCCGTGTCGAACACGACGACGTCGCCGGTCTCCGGGTCGATCATCTCGATCAGGCCGACGTCGGGCAGCGCCTCCTCCAGCGGGTCGC
>DATMZL010001643.1:0-6066 GCA_035607075.1 Polyangia bacterium | reverse complement strand
AAGCCGACCGCCGCCGACAGCGTGCAGGTTCACTACACCGGCTGGACCACCGACGGCCGCATGTTCGACAGCTCGGTCAAGCGCGGGCAGCCGGCGCGGTTCCCGCTCGGCAACGTCATCAAAGGTTGGACCGAGGGCCTCCAGCTGATGACCGTCGGCGAGAAGCGCCGCTTCTGGATCCCCGCGAACCTCGCCTACGGCGAGAACACGGGCGGCGGCCGCCCGTCCGGCATGCTCGTGTTCGACGTCGAGCTGCTGGGCATCACCGGCGCGCCCAAGGTCCCCGAGGACGTCGCGGCGCCGCCCAAGAGCGCCAAGAAGACGAAGTCCGGCATCGCCTACCGCGTCCTGAAGAAGGGCACCGGCAAGGAGCACCCGAAGGCCGACAGCACGGTCGAGGTGCACTACTCGGGCTGGACCACCGACGGAAAGATGTTCGACAGCTCCGTCGCGCGCGGCATGCCCGCGACCTTTCCGCTCAACGGCGTCATCCCGGGCTGGACCGAGGGCGTGCAGTTGATGGTCGTCGGCGAGAAGACCCGCTTCTGGATCCCGGGCAACCT
Source organism: Polyangia bacterium (assembly GCA_035607075.1). Taxonomy (GTDB): domain Bacteria; phylum Myxococcota_A; class Polyangia; order Fen-1088; family Fen-1088; genus JADGRB01. The sequence continues at coordinate 5,503 of DATMZL010001643.1, read as the reverse complement.
CGCCTACGACAACTCGCCCCGCCCCGGCGCGCCCAAGGGCATGCTCGTGTTCGACATCGAGCTGCTGTCGATCAAGTAGCGATCCGGCGTAGTCTGCAGATGTGACGCGGCGGCTGCGGGCGCGTGGGGAGCCGGCGAGCTTTGCTCGCCGCGTACCATCGCGGGAGGGGTCGGGAACCCTTCGAGGGTTCTCGACCAAAATAGTCCTCGCGCTCGCGGTGCTCGCGGGCGCGGCGCAATGCGGGACGACCGGCCAGCCGCCGGCCGCGCACGCGTTCCCCGTCCAGGAATTCACGCTGCCGAGCGGCCTGAAGGTCGTCATCGAGCAGGACGACGTCTCGACGATCGCCGGCATCGTCGTGGTCGTCGACGCTGGCGCCGTCGACGATCCGCCCGGCAAGGCCGGGATGGCGCACGTGCTGGAACATCTGGTGTTCCGCGTGCCCGACGAGAACGGCGTCTCCGTGTGGCGGCGCCTTCACAAGCTGGGCGCGGCGTCGTTCAACGCGCACACGGCCATCGAGCGCACCACCTACCACGCGTTCGGCCCGCGCCAGACGCTCGACGCGCTCGTCGCGACGTTGCTCGGCCGCCTGGCGGACCCGCTGCGCGGCGCGCGCGACGTTCACGTCGGCAAGGAGACATCTATAACCGCCGAGGAGCAGCGCAGGCGCGAGGGCGCGTCGGGGTACGAAGTCCTGGTGCCCTCACTGATGCCGAGGGGCGATCCTGTCGGGCGGGCGTGGACCGAGATCAGGCGCTCGGACACGTTGACCCTTGCCGACGTGAAAGCGTTCGCCGATCGCTACTACCGGCCCGAACGAATGACCGTCGTCATCTCGGGACCGATGCCGGCGGGGTGGGACAAGACGTTCTTCGCGTCGATGCCGGCGGCGCTGCGCGGCGACGAATCGGCGCGCCGCCCGCCCGTTCGCCGGCCGCTGGCGGCGTTCGGCGACCCGCCACCGTCATCTGACGCCGCGCTCACGCCGCACGTCGCGAAGGTGGACGTGCCCGAGCTGTGGATCGGATGGCGCGTGCCGCCCGCGGTCGGGATCGGCGCCGACAAGCTCGCGGTCGTCGCGAACGTCATCGACCGCGTCCTGTCGAGCCGGCTGGACGTCGACGGCACCAACGATGTGCTCGACGTCGACGGCATGTACCTTTCCGGCAGCCTGTCGAGCATGGTCGGCGTCAGATTCCGGCTGCGCGCCGCGAGCGACGCCGAACGCATCAAGACGGAGGCGACCGCGGCGCTGGAGGCGCTGGCGGATCCGACGCTTGTCTACATCAAGGGCCGGCTGCGGTGGAGCAACCGGTGGGCGCTGCAGGCGGCGACGCTCGCGACCGCGCTGGGCATGGAGGGAATCGAGGGCCGGGCGCTCGTCCGCGCGGAGCTCGCGCACTCCGGTTCCAGCGCGCTGATCTCGACCGTCCTCGGCGCGCTCGAGAAGATGACCACCGACGACATCACGGACTTCGCCGGCCGCTACCTCAAACCGGACGCGGCGCGCGCGGTGCTGGTCGTCCCCGAAGAGATGCCGGCCGGCCGCAAGCGCGGCCCGTTCGCGGAAAAAGCCGACAGCGGCACGACGCCCGGCCTCGAACCGGAGGACGACCTCGAACGCTACGTGGACGACGAAGTGGATCTGCCCGACAGCTCGAAGCTGGCCGAGATCACGCAGGCGGCGGGCGCGCGGGCGGCGCTGGTCCGCACGCTCCCCAACGGCCTGACCGTCATCGCGCTGCGCAGGCCCGGCCTTCCCTTCGTTTCGATGCTGCTCGGCTTCCACGCCGACCCCCAACCCGGCGACGCCCCCGGCGCGCGCATCGCGTACGACCGCGTGTTGCGCTGGGATCTCACCAGCGGCCCGATCGAGCTCGGCCTGTCGCTCACGAAACACCACTACGCCGACAAGGCGTTCGAATCGCTCAGCCTGTTCTCGGGCGACGTGACCAAGGCGTTCGACTTTCTCGCCGAGGAGGCGGATTCGCTGCACGTCTACTGGCCCAACCCGGCTTTCGAGCGCTGGGTGACCGGGAACGGCGTCTGGGAGGCCACGCCCGAGGGCCGCGCCGCGCACGCATTCCGCACCGCGCTGTTCGGCAATCATCCGTACCATCTCGTCCCGAGCACCGCCGTTGTCCGCAAAGTCACGGAGGCTGAAGTTCAGGCGTGGTTCGATCGCGTCCGGCGCCCCGCGAACGGTGCGCTGGTCGTCGTGGGCGAGATCGACGCCGAGGCGATCGTTCGCGACGCGGGAAAGGCCCTATCCGGGTGGAAAGGTGACGCCAGCGCGCCGCCACCGCCACCACCGCCGCCTCAAGCGCGCGCCGCTTCGTCCGCGTCGGGTCCCCTGAGCCTCCAGACCCAGGACCCGCGCCGAAAGTCTGCCGACGTGCGCTTCGGTTGTTTTTTGCCGCCGGTCCATGCGCGCCGCGATGGTGTCGTGAACTCACTGCTCAGCGGCATGTTCGAGCTGGGCCTGTTCACGCGCCTGCGCTGGGATCTCGGCGTCACCTACGCACCAGACGTCGACTCGGACAGCGTGCGCGGCGGAACCGCGTGGTTCAACGGGCGCGTCGACATCGACGCGAAAGCGCTGCCCAAGGCGCTCGAGCTGCTCCACGCGTGGCTGGACGTCGGCCGGCCGTTTCCGATCGACGCGGGAACCTTCGAGCGGCTCCGCTGGGACCGCGCGCGCCGGAGCGGCCTTCAATACGTGACCGGTGCGGAGATGGCGCGCGCCCTGTTCCGCGCCTGGAACATGGGCTGGGAGCCCGCCGGGCTCGACGACTACCCGCGTATTCTCGCCAGCGCGACGATGCAGGACCTGACGGCGGCGCTCGAGTTCTGCCGGCGAAGCGCGGTGATCTCCGTGCTCGCTCCCGAAGCGCCGTAGCCGGTCAGCGCCGGCGACCGTTCCCGGGAGGAGCGTCCAGCGACGCGAGAAGGTCCGAGAGCATCTCGGACGTCAGCGGCTTGATCCAGTGGTGATCGAACCCGGCCTCCCGAGACTTTCGCCGATCGTCCTTCTGGCCATACCCGGTGACGGCGACCAGCACCGCGTCTTTCAGCGCGGGCATCTGCCGCAACTTCCGGGCGACCTCGTGACCGGTCACGTCCGGTAGCCCGACGTCGACGAACAGCAACTCCGGGCGAAAGGCGTCTGCTTCTTTTAGCGCCGCCGCGCCGTTTCGCGCGATCCTCACTTCGTGCCCGCAGTCCTCGAGCCACCCGGACAGGCTCTCGGCCACATCCGGGTTGTCGTCGACGACGAGAATTCGTCGGGGTCTTTCCCCCTCTGGCGTAGCGATGCGATTCCGGCGATCCGAGTCCGCCTCGCGACCAGCGGCCTCCCCCAGCAGCGGCAGCCGCACGGTGAAGCTGCTGCCGCGCCCGAGCCCCTCGCTGGCGCCGGTCACCGTTCCGCCGTGCATCTCGACGAAGGTGCGCACGAGGGTGAGCCCGATGCCCAGTCCGCCCTGCGAACGCCCCTGCGTCGTTTCCGCCTGCGCGAACAAGTTGAAGATCTCCGGTAGCGTCTCCGGCGCGATGCCCGTGCCGTTGTCGCTGACGACGATGCGCACCCACCCGGGCTCGCCCGCCTCCACGTCCACGGCGACCCTCAAGCGGCCGCCCTCGTCGGTATACTTGGCAGCGTTGTTGAGCAGGTTCGAGATGACCTGCGCGAGCCGGGTCGCGTCACCGGAAACCCGCAGGCGCTTGCCCGGCTGGCTGATCATCAGCTCCTGATGGCGTGACTCGATCAGCGGGCGAACCGCCTCCACCGCGCGTGAGACGATCGCCTCGACCTCGACCGGCTCACGATTGAGGCTGAGCCTGCCGCGCGTGATGCGCGAGACGTCGAGCAGATCGTCGACCAGGCGCGTGAGCACATCGACCTGCCGATCGACGATGTTGCGCGCCCACTCGAGGCGCTCGGGTGTCTGGCCTTTCGCCTGCAGCCGCGCGGCCGCGTAACGGATCGGCGCGATCGGGTTGCGCAGCTCGTGCGCGAGCATGGCCAGGAATTCATCCTTGCGCTGACCCTCGATCAGAAGCTGGTCCCGGCGTTTCTGCTCGGTCAGATCGGTGATGATCAGACAGTAGACGTCGTTGCCGTCGCCGAGCCCGATCCGGTTCATCGCGGCGAGCACCGGCACCCTCGTCCCGTCCATCGCCCGCAGCTCGAGCTCGCGGCCGCTGGTGCCGTCGCGCGGGTGCTCCTGCAACGCCGCGAAGAACTCTTCGCCGTCGCCCGGCGCGAACGACACAATCCTTTTCCCGACGAGCGCACCGCGCTCCGCCTTCACGAGCTGCGCGAAGTATGCGTTGCTGTAGACGATCATCCCGGACGGATCGAGCGCCACCGCGCCGTCCTTCATCTGCTCGATCATCGCCCGGTAAAGCACGTCGGCGCTGCGCAGACTGTAGATTCGCTCCTCCGCCGCCTCCTTCACGACGAAGGCGTCCACCTCGCCGTGGCGAATGGCGCGGATAATGTCTTCGGCCTCTGCTCGGTCGTGCTCTTCCATGACGGGTTTGTCTCTCGGTTACGGGCTTGCGGGGCGCAGGTCGAATCCGACGAGCATCCGCTCCGTGCTCGACAGATCGCCGACGATCTTGCGCAGCGGCTCGGGCACCTTGCGCACCAGCGTCGGGATCGCGAGGATCTGGTCGTCGCGCGCGAGCTTCGGGTTCTCGAGCAGATCGATCACCTCGATCCGGTATCGCCCCGCCAGGTGCTTCTCACAGAACGCGTTGAGGTTGCGCACCGCCGCCACACACTTGGCGGACTGTCCCGCCACGTAGAGGCGGAGGTTCCACTCCTCCCCGTCGTCGTCGACCTTCGCCTTCTTCTTTTTCGTCGGGGTGGTCAATTTCGCGCTCCTGTTCTGGTGTTCGGGCGCGCCTCCGCAGCGCGCGCCTTGGCGGCGTCGGCGCGGCGGCTGCGTCGTATTTCGGCACGATCATCGGTCCGGCGCACCAGGCGATCACGTTCGTCGGTCGCCGCGCGCCGGCCGCCGTCCTCCTCGTCGTCGAACTCGGCGCGCAGCGCCGCGATCTGCGCCTCGATCGCGCGCCTCCTCCGCTCCGAGTTGCGCCGCTGCGAATCCGCGTCGCGCACCTTGTCCGCCTCGGCGGCGCGCACGCGCGCCTCTTGGGCCACGCGCATCGATCCGGTCAAGACGCCCTCGTTGCCCACGTAGACGTCCAGCAGGTCGATGCCCCGCGCCGTCAGCACGAACTCGCGGATCTGGTTGGAATGCGGCATCCCGCGCGACTTCAGCACGTAGAGCCCGCGGTTCCGCTCGCCGCCCAGCTCGATGCTTCGCAGCAGCAGCCAGGTGTCGATCAGCGACGAGATCCCGATCTCCGTCTCCTCCCGCTGCTCGCTGCCCTTCGTCAGCGACGTGAGGATGCCGGTGATCTGCTCCAGCTTGAGGTGGTCGATCAGGCGCGTCAGCATCGTCGTCGCGTCCCGCAGGGCGCCCGCCT
>DATMZL010000997.1:0-3767 GCA_035607075.1 Polyangia bacterium | reverse complement strand
GAGGGCTGGATCGCCGGCGCGGCGCTCGACGACATCGAAGAAGAGCCGGCCAAGATCCGCGACTGGCGGCCGGACAGCCCGCTGCTGCAGCTCGACAACGTGATCGTGACGCCGCACGCGGCTTACTACTCGGAGGAGTCGATCCGTTTGGTACGCACCATCGCCTCGAACGAGGTCGTGCGCGTGCTGACCGGTCAGCGCCCGCGCTCGCCGGTCAACTCTGTCGAGCAAGCCGAGCGGGACAGCGCCTGAATCGAGAGCAAGGAGGGCGAGATGGACATCGAATCGACGCGCATACCCGAGATCGGGATTCCGGTCGCTCGGATCGGCCTCGGGACGTGGGCCATGGGTGGTTTTCAGTGGGGCGGCAGCGACGACGACGAGTCCGTGCGGACGATCCACGTCGCGCTCGAACGTGGCATCAACCTGATCGACACCGCGCCGGCTTACGGGTTCGGGCACTCCGAGGAGGTCATCGGTCGCGCGATCGAGGAGCGAGGCAAGCGTGATCGCGTGGTCATCGCCACGAAGGTCGGTCTCGAGCGTCGCGGTGACGCGCTCTTCCGGAACGGAACGCGACGGGGAATCGTCGACGAGATCGATCTCTCCTTGTTCCGGCTTCGCACCGACTACATCGATCTGTGTTTCGTCCACTGGCCGGACCCACAGACGCCGTACGAGGAGACGGCGGAGGCCCTTCGCGATCTGAAAGACGCAGGAAAGATCCGCGCGGTCGCCGTGTCGAACTATTCGATCCAGGCGATGGAGCGCTTCCAGCGCATCACGCCGATCGCCGCCGCGCAGCCACCGCTGAACCTGTTCGAGCGACAGGCCGAGGTGGACATCATCCCGTGGTGCCGCGAGCACGGCGTGGCCACCTTGACCTACGGCGCGCTCTGCCGCGGACTCCTGAGCGGCGCCATCGGCAAGGGGACGACGTTCCCCGGAGACGATCTCCGAAACGTCGATCCGAAGTTCTTGCCGCCGCGCTTCGAGCAGTACCTCAAGGCCGTCGCGCTCCTCGAGCGCTACGCGCACGATCGATACCAGACGGGCGTGCTCGCGCTGGCCATGCGGTGGGTGCTCGATACGCCCGGCGTATCCGTCGCGCTGTGGGGACCGCGCCACCCGAGCGAGGTCGTGCCGATCGAGGAGCTGATGCGCTTCCACGTCGACGACGAGGCGCGCGCGTACATCGACGCCGTCCTGGCCGAAGCCGTGCGCGATCCCGTCGGGCCCGAGTTCATGGCGCCGCCCGAGCGACCGACCGATGCGCCAGCGGATATCGGCTCGCCTGTCTGACTGACCCCGAAAAGAAACGCGCGCGATGGGCTTGCTGGGCATTCTGCTCGCGGTCGGAATGCTGATGGCGCTCGCCTATCGCGGCTGGAGCATTCTCCTCCTGGCGCCCGCGGCGGCGCTCCTCGTGGCGGCGTTCGCCGGGGAGCCCGTGCTCGCGCACTGGACGCAGACGTTCATGTCGAGCACGGCGGCGTTCATCGGTCAGTTCTTCCCGTTGTTCTTGCTCGGCGCGCTGTTCGGCAAGCTCATGGACGACAGCGGCTCGGTCAAGGCGATCGCCCACTTCATCGTCGAGCGCCTGGGCCCGCGCCACGGGATCCTTGCGATTGTTCTGGCGGGCGCCGTGGTGACCTATGGCGGCGTCAGCCTCTTCGTCGCGTTCTTCGTCCTGGCGCCGATGGCGCAGGAGGTGTTCCGCGCCGCCAACATTCCGCGCCGTCTGATGCCGGCCGCGATCGCGCTGGGGACGGTCACGTTCACGATGTCCGCAGCGCCGGGTACGCCCGCGATCCAGAACGCGGTCGTGATGCCGTTCCTGGGCACGACGCTGTTCGCAGCGCCCGGGCTGGGCGTCATCGCCTCGGTCATCATGCTCGGCTTCGGGATGGGATGGCTCAATCTTGTAGAAAGGCGGGCCCGCCGCGCCGGCGAGGGCTTCGGCGCCGGCAGCATCGGTTTCCCCGAGGCGATCGCTGCCGACTCGACGCTGCGTGAGCGGGCGACGACCGCGCGCGAGTTCGATCCGGTCGAGATCGGTCACGGCCAGCGGAGCGGCACCATGCCGCCCGTCGGCCTGGCCGCGCTGCCCCTCGTTGTCGTCGTCGGCGTCAACCTGCTGATGGCGTGGTTGATCCTGCCGCGGATCGACGCCTCCTATCTGAAAGAGGAGCGGTGGGGCGCGACGTCGCTCTCGGCTGTCGGCGGCATCTGGTCTGTCGTCGTCGCGCTCGCGGCGGCGATTCTGGTTCTCCTGCTCACGAGCCGCCGGCGTTTCCCGTCCCTGCGCGGCAGCGTCGACGCCGGTGCCGCCGCCGCCGTTCTTCCGGCGCTGACCGTCGCGAGCCTCGTCGGTTTCGGCGCCGTCGTCGCGGCGGTCCCCGCGTTCGCTTCCGTGCGCGGCCTGGTGCTCTCGATCGGGGGCGGCGTCCTCGTCCCGGTCGCGGCCACGACCAACATCCTGTCCGCCCTCACGGGGACCGCCGCCGGCAGCCTCACGATCACGTTCCAGGCGCTTGGCGAGACGCTCCTGCGTCTCGCGGCTGAGCAGCATGTCGCTCCGTCACTTCTGCATCGCGTGGCGACGATCGGCGCGGGAACGCTCGACAGCCTGCCGCACAACGGCGCGATCGCGGTGCTGCTCGCGGTGTGCGGCTCCACGCACCGCGAGAGTTACTGGACCATCGCGGCGGTCGCGATCATCGGACCCGCGATCGCCCTGGCGGCGGTCATCGGCCTCGGCAGCGCCTTCGGGTCGTTTTGAGGCGGTCCACTGGCCGACGTTTCGCAGTAACGTCGGGTGGCGCCCGTGACGCCATTTGAGAAAAGCATCGAGCGCCTGAACGCGGCCCGGGCCGAGGCGCGGAAAATCATTCGCGATTGCGAAGCGCTCGCTCGGGCGGCGGCAGCGGACGACACGCCGTCGCGCAAGGTCCAGGAGCTGCAGAACGCCATCGTCGAGGCGAAGAAGCACCGCGCGACAGCCGTGGCCGACATGCTGAGGCTCGATCGTCATGCGCACGCCGATTACCCCGGCGAATCGCCGCTGGTCGATGAACAGCAGCGCCTGCAAAGGCCATTCGTCGAAGAGGTCACCACGGCGGTCGCCAGGTTGGAGACGCTCTGCGACGAGTTGCGCTGGAACGAGATCCACGCCCGGGCCGGCGGCGCGCTCGCGCAAGCGCACGCCGCCCTCGCGGAGGCGCGCGCGGCCGTCGCGCGTGCGGAAGCCCTGCCCATAGATACGCTCGCGCGCGACTTGGATAAGGTCATCACCGACCTGAATCGAGCGCTGACGGCGGCAAAGAACGCCGTCGCGGCCACCATCGCCGACCGGAATCGCTTCGCGAAGACGCAGGCAGAGATGCAGAACCTCGCGCGCCCCAATTGGGACCGGCCGCCCCCGCATCCCGCCGATCCAGCGGTGATGGTCCGGACGCTCGCTGCGCAGCAGGCCGCCGTCGACGATTTGAAGCAAGAGCTATTCGAGGTCAACGACAGCATCGAAAACGTCAAGCGCGCTGGACGGATCGAGATTGCACGCCAACGGTTGGGGTCGGGTTAGCGCGCCGCGCCTGCCGTGTCTGACCGACAACGGTGGTCCGTTTCTTCTCCTCGCGGTACGAGGGGTGTGGTGCGAGCTCGGGTTCTGATTTCTGTCGCTCTGGCTGGGGCCTTCCTTGGCGGTTGTACCGGCGGTCCGGCGGCTGGCAGATCAGGCGGACGCGGCGGCAACGCGGGAGCCGCGG
>DATMZL010001274.1:0-4075 GCA_035607075.1 Polyangia bacterium | reverse complement strand
CGCGAACAGCTGGGCGAGGACCGTGTACTGGTTGACGGGCGCGAACTCGACGTGCTCCGCCGCCGTCAGTTCGAGCTGCATGCTTGTCTCGAGCACCAGCGTCGACGGCTGATCGGGGGCAGGGTTCCAGGCGTGTGGAATGTCGATGTGGCCCTTGCTGCCCAGCAGCTGCGCGCGTTGCTGGGGCGCCAGCTGCATTCCGCACGTGAAGACCGCGTGCCCGCGCGGAAAGCGCAGCATCGCGCTGGTCATCACGTCGACGCCCGCGTCGCCTTCGTGCTCCATGCGCGCGACGACCTCCGTCGGCTCGGCGTCGAAGCAGAAGCGGCTCATGGTGACGGGATAGAAGCCGACGTCCAGCAGCACGCCGCCGCCCATGTCGGGCGCGAAGCGGACGTTGTCGCGACGGGCCGACAGGTCATAGCCGAACGAGCCGACGAAGGCCGTGAGGTCGCCGATCTTGCCCATGCGAACCAGCTCGCGCGCCGCCAGCCAGCGCGGGTGCAGGCGCACCATCGCCGCCTCGCAGATCAGGACGCCGTGCGCGTCGCGCGCCGCCACCAGGCGGCGGGCCTCGGCCGCGCCGAGCCCGACGGGCTTCTCGACCAGGACGTGCTTCCCCGCCGCCGCCGCTTTCTCTGACCACGGCACGTGCAGGTGGTTCGGCATCGGGTTGTAGACGCCGTCGACGTCCGGGTCGGCCAGCAGCGCCTCGTAGCTGTCGTACGACTTCGCGATCCCCAGCGCGCGCGCCGCCTCGGCGGCCTTCTTGCCGTCGCGCGACGCGATCGCGACGACGGGCGTGTCGCCGCCCGCCTGCATCGCGGGGATCATCTTGGTCAGCGCGAAGTGCGATGCGCCCAGGATGCCGTAGCGGAACATCTAGATGACGGTGCCGTTCCGGATGCAGCCGTTCTTGGGGATGATGACGATGCCTTCGCGGATGAACCAGCCGTCGCCGTCCGCGTGATCGACCTTCGCCTCGTTGAGGATGCGCACGCCGCGCCCGATGCGCGCGTTCTTGTCGACGATGGCGTTCTCGATGATCGTATCGGAGCCGATGCCCACGGGCGGGACGCCGCGCGCTTCGGTGGCGCGCATCTCGTCGAGCGTCTCGTAGAAGTCGGCGCCGATCAGCAGGCTGTTGCGGATGCGGACCTGCGAGCCGATGCGGCTGCGGATGCCGATGACGGCGCGGTCGATCTCGGCGCCGTGCATGATGCAGCCCTCGGAGATCAGCGCGCTGCGGATGTTGCTGCCTTCCAGCTTCGACGCCGGGAGGAAGCGCGGGTTCGTGTAGACGGGGTGCTTGGCGTCGTAGAAATCAAACGGCGGGATGGCGTCGCACAGCGCGAGGTTGGCCAGGAAGTACGACCGGATCGTCCCGACGTCTTCCCAGTAGCCGCGGTAGACGAACGCCTGGACGCGCTGGCGCGGGACCGCGTCGGGGATGACGTGGCGGCCGAAGTCGACGAGCTGCGGATTCGCCACCGCCTGCTCCAGCACCTCGCGCTTGAAGAGGTAGATGCCCATCGACGCCAGGTAACCGGTGCCGCCGCCAGGCAGCTCGGAGACGAGGCCGGGCAGGCGCTCGCGCGGCGGTTTCTCGTCGAAGTGAACGATGCGACCGCTGTTGTCCATCTTGAGGATGCCGAAGGCGGACGTCTGATCCTCCGCGACGGGGATGACCGCGACGGTCGCGTCGGCGCCGCTCGTGCGATGCGTCTCGAGCATCGCCGCGTAGTCCATGCTGTAAAGCTGATCGCCCGACAGGATCATGATGTCGCGCGCGTGCGTGCGCCGCATGTGGCGCAGGCTCTGGCGGACGGCGTCGGCCGTGCCCTGGAACCAGTTGCCGCCTTCCTCGGTCTGCTCGGCGGCCAGCACGCTGACGAACCCCGACGAGAACACGTCGAACTTGTAGGTCATCGCGACGTGCTTGTTCAAGCTCTCCGAGTTGAACTGCGTCAGCACGAAGATCTGCCGCAGCCCCGCGTTCAGGCAGTTGCTGATCGGGATGTCGATCAGCCGGTACTTGCCGCCGATCGGCACCGCCGGCTTCGATCGCTTCAGCGTGAGCGGGAACAGGCGCGTGCCGCGGCCACCCCCGAGAATGATCGCCAACACGTCGTCCATCGCCATCGCGGGCGATTTATATCAGAGGTCCATCCGGTCCGCCCTGGGGCGCCACGTCTTTGCGCAAGGGACCTACGGTGCCGATCGCGGTGAGCCAGGTTCGTGGCGCGCCGGTCTGCTGCGACGAAGCCTACTCGGCGCGCAGGTCGTCGATGATCAGACCGGGGATCGGGGGCGCGGGAAGGCCGCCGGCCGACGCGCGCACGCGGCGAACCAACGTGAGTTGACCGCTGGAAGCTGCGCCCGCCGGCAAAGCGAACTCCGCGGTCATGATGGGGCCAACCGACACTTGTCCCTGCCCCAGGGATACGATCGTCGTCGGTCCGCCGTCCGCCCCCAGGGTCGCGGAGGCGATCGGACCGCCCTCCGATCCAAGCGAGTAATAGGGTTCGCCAAGCGCTCCGGCGCCGTTGTTGGTTTGCCCCACCGACCGGTAGGCGAACCGCAGGACCGTGTCAGCTGGATCCAATGCAATCCGCAGGGCGAGCTGAGTGATCGCAGCTCTCGGTCCGGCCACCAGCTGGCTCGGCAGCGAGGGAATGTAGAGACTGCAGCCGCCAGTGATCGTCGGGGCGCCGGCGCCCGACAGCACTTGCGCGCCGGCCAACGTCGCCCCGGTCGCCGATTCGAAGCCGTCCTCCGGGACCAACACGGGAGGCGCGGCGGTCATGAAGGCGGTCGTGGTACCGGGCGGCCACAGGTTGCCGGCGAAGTCGACCACGCCGTCGAACGACAGGCGGTACAGATCGTCGTACCGCCACATCCGGGCCTCGGCGGGGAAGAATGAGAACGCGGCGGTCAACTGGGTGTCTGGCGGCGCGAGCTCGATCCGGTCTCCGCGCAGATCCACGAGCGCCAGGCGCGTTTCGGGCGGCAGCGGTTCGGTCGCGATCAGCGTGAGCGACGTGAGGGGATCGACGGGTGCGCCCTTGAAGAAGTCTGATTCGAAACCGGGCGGCTGTGTGTCGGGCACGCCCGCCAGCGACATGGACAGAACGACGCTGTTGAAACCGAAGTCGGTGTCGGTCGGCAGAGAGGTCCCGCGCCCACGGGCGACGCCCGACAACGCTCCGGAGGACCCAATCGTCACGTCCATCGTTTGATAGCTGACGCTGCTCGAACCGAGGCTGAAGGTAGCGGTCTGAGTGCCGCCGCCGCCCGCGGCAGACGGTTCAAAAATGCCGACACCTTGACCAGCGCTCGAACCGAAAATCGCGATTCGCATGTCCCAGTCCAGCACCAGCGTGAACGTGTGCGTCGCGGGTAGCGGCACGTAGCCCACGTTGCTTGGGTCCGACTGCATCGTCAGCGTCGACGTCACGACGAAAGATCGCCGCCCGCTCATCGGCGCCGGTCCGTCGCCGGCCGTGTCCGTCGGCGACGCGGCGTCTATCGATCCACTGTCGGGAGCAACGCCGCCGTCTCCTTGCTGCAGCGAAGACTTGCAGCCCACCACGGCCGTGGCCAAGCCCAGGACGCCGTATGCGACAACCACCCGCACACCGCAATGAACCCGCATACGCCGATCCAATGCAAGACGGCCACCAGCGGTAAGTCACTGGAATCGCGTGGGCGGTCGCCACGCCGGTCGCCGTGGCAGGGCAACCGGATCATGGCCTCGCCGCCGCCGCGCTCAGGACTGCTTGTGCCAGTCGGTGTGGAACGAGCCCGGGCGGTCGACGCGTTCGTAGGTGTGCGCGCCGAAGTAGTCGCGCTGCGCCTGGATCAGGTGCGCGGGCAGGCGGACGCGGCGCAGGCTGTCGTAGTAGCCGAGCGCCGCGGTCGTCGCCAGCATCGGGACGCCGCCGGCCGACGCGCGGCCGACGACGCGCCGCCAGGCGCCCTGGCGCGTGCCCAGCTCCTCGGAGAACTCGGGATCCAGCAGCAGGTTGGGCAAGCTGGGCTCGCGGTGGTACGCCGCCTGGATGCGGCCCAGGAA
>DATMZL010001253.1:0-3631 GCA_035607075.1 Polyangia bacterium | reverse complement strand
CAGGACCGACGCCGCTGCGACCTCGGGCGCGTCCGGGTTGTCGCAGTAGAACACCACCTCGGTGAACGGGTTGCGCTACACGGCCTCGACGCCGATGCCCAGCGCGGAGACATCGCGGCCTCCGAGCGCGAGCAGGACGAGATCGCTCGGCAGCAGATCTCCTCGCAGCGTGGGATCGTCCGGCGCCACGACGGTCACCGCCAGCTGGCCGCCCAGCTTCAGCGCCGCCGCGAGCGTCGAGGCCCGCCGCTGGTTGTCGTCCACGATCACCGCGCGCGCGATTTCTAGCTGCTGCTCGGGGCCTTCCCCGGGAGCGCTCACCAGGTCGTCGTGTCGCTCGAAGGCCTGCTGCGAAGTGGAAGAAGAATTCATCACCACTGTCCTCCACCTAGACGACGGCAAAAAATTGCCGCCATGCAAATTTGGCGACGCAGAGCGTCGGCGGCGCCGGGGAGGCTACGGGACCGAGACCTTCACGTCGTCGAATTCCACAATGGTATTCGAGCCATAGACGTAGGCGCCGACCGCGCCGGCGGGGACGGTCGCGGACGTCGTCGTGCAGTCGTGGATGGGCGCGCCATCCAGGAAAGTCTGCAGGCGGACGCTGCTGGACCCGGACACGGCGAGCTTCATCGTGTGCCAGCCGCCCGCGGCCAGGTTGGCGTCGATCTTCCCGCAGGTGCCGGTGTGCGAAGGCGGGTCGCCGCCGTCCTTGAGCAGGCGGAGGCTGCCGGTGCCGTCGACAAGGAACACGTAGAACGACGACGCGTTCGCGTAGCGCGCGATCACGCCGGCGCGAAAGCCGGCCTTGTCGTTGCCGAACTGCACGACCTTCACGCGCGCCTCGACGGTCTGGTCGGTCCAGGTGGTCGATCCGGCGATCGAATTCCCCGAGCCGTTCGCGCCGCGGTACACGGAGCCGCCGTCGGCGATCACCGACCAGGTTCCGCCGACGGGCGTCCAGCCTTGGGCGTCGCCGTCCTCGAACCCATCGCAGTACGCGTAACCCGGACAGCCGCTGCCCGCGCTGCCGGCGCTGCCGGTGGTCCCGCCCATCGCGCCGCCGCCTGTCCCGGCGCCGCCCGTCATTCCACCGCTGCCGGCACCGCCGCTCGTCCCGCCGGGCGCTGCGCCGCCGCTGCCCGTGCTTCCACCGTTGCTGCCGCTGCCTCCGGACCCGGCGGCGTTGCTTCCCCCGGCCCCGCTCGCGCCGCCGGCGCCGCCGCTCGCGCCGCCCGCGCCGCCGTTCGACGACGGCGGAACGCACGCGCCCTTCACGCACACGTTGCCGGTCGTGCAGTCGCTGTCGGCGCTGCAGGTGGTCCGGCAGGTGCTGCCCGCGCCGTCGCAGGTGTACGCACCGCACGACGCGGGCACGACCATGAGGCAGCTGCCGCCGCCGTTGCAAGTTCGCGCCGGCATCGACATCGCGCCGCCGCAGCTCGCGGCGGCGCACACGGTGCCGCTCGCGTAGTGGCGGCAGGCGCCGGCGCCGTCGCACGCACCGTCGTGACCGCAGCTGGCCGCGCCTTCGTCCGCGCACTGGCTCAGCGGATCCGCGCCGGCCGGGACGGCGATGCACTGCCCCTCGCTGCCGGCGATCGCGCACGACCGGCACGTCCCGGTGCACGCGGTCGCGCAGCAGACGCCCGTCACGCAGAAGCCCGAGGCGCAGTCGCTGGCGACCGCGCACGCGGCGCCCGGCGGTTTGGGGCCGCAGCTGCCGTTCACGCAGACGGCGCCGCCCCTGCAGTCGGCGTTGCTCGCGCAGTCGGCGCGACAGTTGTCGCCCGCGGCGTTGCACATGTACGCGCCGCACGAATCGGAGGCGGCGGTCCCGCACGCGCCCGCGCCGTCGCAGCGCGCGGCGTGGCTGACCGTCGCGCCGTCGCACGATTGCGCACGGCAGATCGCGCCCGCCGCGTAGAGCGCGCAGGCGCCGGTGCCGTCGCACGAGCCGCTGCGGCCGCAGCTGGCGACGCCTTCGTCGGGACATTCGTTGCGCGGGTCGGCGCCGACCGGAACGTTCATACACGTTCCGACGCTGCCCTCGATCGCGCACGACTGACAGGACCCCGAGCAGTCGGAACGGCAGCAGACGCCGTCGGAGCAGAAGCCGCTCTTGCAGTCGGTCGCGAGCGCGCAGGTGGCGCCGGCCTCGGCCAGCACCGCGAGCTCTCCGCGCGACGGGCCGCCGCTGTGACCGCCTTGGCCGGCGGCGCCGCCGCTGCCCGCCTGGCCTGTGTCGACGCGTTCCTCGCCTCCGCCGCCACATCCGCCGCCGCCCACGGCGATCGCGATCGCGATCGCCAAACCCGAACGAAGAACTCTCGACATGCGCACCACCGTTGTTGCTGGGGAAGCGAGTCTCGGAAGCCGAACGCGCGCGCTTAAGCAGGCGTTCACGACCTGTGAGCCGGCGTACCCGTCGGCGGTGCGACGTTCTCCTGACGCGCGCTACGGCGTCGAAATCTTTACGTCGTCGAACTCGGCGATCGTGTTCGGACCATAGATGTAGGTTCCGGCGCCACCCGACGGCAGCGTGCCGACGCTCGTCTGGCAGTCGTGGATCATCGTGCCGTTGAAGAAGGTCGAGATGAACACGTTGTCGGCAGTACCGACGATCTTCATCTGCATCGTGTACCAGGTGCCGGCGGCGGCCGCTGGCGACGGCGTCACCTTGCCGCAGGTGCCGCTGGCGCCCGTCCCCGAAGGTGAGCTGGTTCCTTTCAGCAAGCGCAGCGCGCCGCTCGTGTCGATCGCGAACACATACAAATTCGACGCGTCGGTCGCGCGCGCGACGATGCCGGCGCGGTACGACGTGCTGATGCCGCCGAACTGTGTGACCTTCACGCGCGCGGTGATTGTCTGATCCGTCCACGTCGTCGATTGACCGCCGAGCGAGAACGAGTTGCCGTTGCCGCCCTGGTAGACGCGGCTGCCGTCGGTGATCACCGACCAGGTTCCGCCGTTCGGCGTCCAGCCGACCGTGTCGCCGTCCTCGAAGTCGTCGCAGAACACGTAGCCGGCGCATCCCGTTCCGCCGGTGCCGCCCGTGCCGCCACGACCACCGGCGCCCGTCGTACCCGCGGCGCCACCTGCGCCGCCGCGACCACCGCTGCCGGTCGTCCCTGCGATGCCGCCTGTGCCCGCGATGCCGCCCGCGCCTGTCGCGCCACCTGTTCCGGCCGCGCCGCCCGTGCCGCTCGCGCCGCCCGTGCCGGTCGTTCCTGCCGCGCCGCCGGTGCCCGCGGCGCCGCCCGTGCCTGTCACGGTCGAGCCGGCCGCGCCGCCTGTTCCGGCCGCGCCGCCCGTGCCTGCGGCGCCGCCGCCTGTCGCGCCACCCGCGCCACCCGCGCCGCCCGTGCCGCTCCCGCCGGTGCCGCCCGTCGCTGGCGGCGCGCACGCCGTGCCCATGCAGACGTTGGGCGCCACGCAGTGCGCGTCGCTGCTGCACGTGGTGCGGCACGCGCCGTCGGTCCCGCATTGATACGGCGCGCATGAGACCGGCAACGCCATCAAGCAAATACCCGCGCCGTTGCAGGTGCGCGACGGCGTCGCCGTCGATCCCGCGCAGGTCGCCGCCGCGCAGGTCGTGGCGCCCGAGTACTTCCGGCACGCGCCCGCGCCG
>DATMZL010001238.1:0-3990 GCA_035607075.1 Polyangia bacterium | reverse complement strand
CGCCAGCGCCGCGGCGTTCATGTTCGTGACCGTCGGCTTGACCAGGCCGTTCGCGAGCGGGCCCGTCATGATGGTGTTGTCCGCGCCCTGACAGCTGCCGCTGCTGTTGGTGGCGGTGATCCGGTAGTGGTACATGCGCGCCGCCTTCATCCCGAGCAGCAGCGTGCGGTAGCTCGGCTGCGCGAGATCGACGGGCGCCGTCATCCCGTACGCGGTGGTGAGACCGAAGTCGATCTTCGCGGACGTCACGCCCGCGAGCGTGGTCGACCAGGTGACGATGCCGACGGTCGAGATCCGCGTGCTCAGCGCCGAGGTCGCAGTGATCGTGCAGGCGACCGAGCCGCCCCCGCCGCCCGTGCCGCCCGTGCCGCCCGTGCCGCCCGCGCTGGTGCCGCCGGTGGTCGTGCCGGCGCCGCCTCCCGTGCCTGTACCCGTGCCGGAACCGCCGCTCCCGCAACCGAGCGAGATGACGGTGAGCAAACCGCAAACAGCAGCCATGCTTTTCGAGGTGCGTCGCATGGAACCTCCGTTGTTGGTGCCCGCCCGGCGGGTCGGTCGTCGAGCTATTCGAAAAATTTCACTTGGCGCAGGTCTTGAGAATCGTCATGTACCAGGGCGCCGGATTGCGGCAGTTGCCGCAGAAGAGACCCACCAACCACGTGCCGCTGTCGTCGATCCCGGGAAACGGTGCGCCGCCGGCGTCCTTGAGCATCGTGAAATCGAGGACCGAGCCCGCGTCGATCGCGGCCCGGTAGGTCGCGGTGGCGATGCTGTCGAGGTCGAGGAACGCGGCCTCGAGCTCGGCGGGCGTCTGCGTGTAGTGCCCGACGACGGCGGTCGTCACGTAGTTCTCGCTGAACGCGTGGCCGAGGGCGTTGGTCTTCATCTTCGACCAGTCGAGCGTGAGTGCCGGTGTACCGCCCGGCACGCGGGTGACCGCCAGGCTGTGCAGGTTCGCGGTGTAGCTCAGCTGCGTCGACGTGTTGGTCAGCGCGACGTTCGTGACCGTCGAGCTCGCGTCGAGATTGAACGCCTGCAGCATCCGCATGTTGCGTCCCAGATCGATGCCGGTCTGCACGCCGACGACGTAAACCGCTTTATCGGGCGTGTACTTCGCGGCGTCGAAGAACGCGTTGAACATCGCAGGCGTGAGCGCGGTGCCGTTCCCCAGAAAATCGTAGAGGCGGCCCGACGTCGCACCGGCCGCGATCGGAAGATTCACCGGCGGTGACACCACCAGATCCGCGGTGTAGAGCGCATCGGCGTTCAGCGCGGTCTCGAAGTCCGCCAGGGGATAGTTCCAGATCATCATGATCGCCGTGTTGAGATCGGTTGTCGGATTCAGGCGGCGGCCGAGAAAATCCTTGCTGACGCCGCTCCAGTCGAACGTCAGGTTCGTCATCGGCGCGACGGTAACGGGCGGCAGCGTGATAGTGCTGGAGAAGGTGTAGTTGTTCTTCTCGTTCGCGACCACGTCGGGTCCGAAGCACGCCGGCTGCGCGTCGCCGCAGCCGATCACGGCCAAGGGCAACGGCAACAGAAGCAGCGCGCGCACCGTGTCACCGAGCGAAGCTTTCACGGCGTCAGACAATCTACGCTCGCTCGCCGCCGCGGTCACCTCTCTTGATCGCGCGCAGGATGAGCTTGCGGCGCGATCATTGCACCCAGTCGCTGCTCGCCTTGGCGGCCAGCCACGTCTTCGTCAGCGTGCCAAAGTCGGTCAGCTGCGTGAGCGCGGTGTCCGTGAACATGTTCGGCGCCCAGGCGTTGTCGGTCACCCACGCGATCCAGCTGGCGCCGTCGCCGTCGACGACGGAGCGGAAGTTCGTTCCCCAGCTCGTCGAGCTGGTGTAAGGGACGCCCGTCTGGTTCGAGATGATGTAGCCCCACTCGGTGATGAACACCGGTGCGCGGGCGACCGCGGCGGTGACCTGGTTCTGGAACGTCTGGTTCCAGTTGCCGGGATAGATGTGGGCCGTGAACATCAGGTTCGTCCCCGTCGGAGGGCTGGCCGTCGCGTCGCCCGGCTTCTGGTCCCACGACATCGAGGGAACGATGATGACGTTCGCCGGCGCCTTCGCGCGGATCGCGTCGATCCACCCCTGGACCACTGGCTTGAATGTCGCCCACGATACAGCCGTGTCGATCGGTTCGTTGAACGGTTCGTAGAGAACGTTCGCGTAGCTCGCGAACTGCGCGGCGACGTCGTTCCAGAAGGTCGTTGCGTCGGCGGCCGACGTCCCGGTGACCGCGTTGTCGATCTGGTGGTAGTCGACGATCGCGTAGAGGTTCTTCGTGCGCGCGTAATCGATCGCCGGCTTCAGCACCTTCGTCACGTAGTCGGCCGCATTCATCGGCGCCGTCGGGTTGCAGTTCGCCGTCGGGCCGGTGCCGACCGGATACGGCAACGGCGAGCAGTACGCCGAACCGCCGTTGTAGGAGATCTTCGGGTAGACCGGCAGGCGTACCGCGTGTCCCTGCACGCCGGCGGCGGCGATTTTATCCATCCGGAGGGTGATTCCGGCGGCGCTGTTGCCGTTGTAGGCGTAGAGCGCGCCGATATCGATTAACGACGTGCCGCGCAGGACGATCGTCTTCCCGGTGGGATCCTGCAGCTTGTTGCCGGAGACCGTGAGCGGTGGCAACGCGCCCGCGCCCGCTGTGCCCGTCGCGCCGCCCGTGCCCGTCGCGCCGCTGCTGCCGCCGCCGCGACCACCACCGCCCGTGGTCCCGGCGACGCCGCTGGAGCCCGCGGTCCCGCCCGTTCCCGCGCCAGCGGTCGTTCCCGCGGCGCCCGTTGTTCCGCCGGCGCCGCCGTCATCGGTCGCGGATTCGTTCGAACCGCACGCGGCCAGGCCGGCGATCAGGATGCCGAGCGCGATCGTCTTCATCGTTGACGGATGAGTCTCGACGCGCGACGCGCGGTTCACAAGCGCCCACCGGCCACGAGATATGCGATGTCTCCCGACGGATATGAGACGTCCCGTTCGCGGCGCTAGAAAGTTGAGCGTTGCCCGCTACGATGGGACTCACATGCCGTCGAAGATGGTCCGCGCCGCGATCTTTTTTTCATTGTCGTCATTGCTGGCGATCTCGTGCGCGAAGGATCCCGACTACGGTCACGTCACCGGCACGGGCGGCGGCGCCGGAAACGGCTCCACGGCCGGGACGGGTGGAACAACGCCACCGCCGCCCGTGGATTCGGGGCTGCCGAAGTCATTCAAGTGGACGTCGCCCGGGCCGCTCATCGCGGCGAAGCCGGACGCGACGCACGCGATCGTGTCGGTGAAGGATCCGAGCGTCGTGTTCGTGGACGGCCGCTGGCACGTGTTCGCGACCACCGCGAACACCGACGGTAACTGGAGCATCGTCTATCTGACGTTCACGGACTGGGCACAGGCGAACGCCGCCCCGCTCGTCTACCTCGACAACAGCCCGCCGGGTCTGCGCGGTTATCACGCGGCGCCGCAGGTCTTCTACTTCGCGCCGCAGGCGAAGTGGTACCTGGTCTTCCAGTCGGGCCAGCCGCAGTACTCGACCAACGACGACATCGCCAAGCCCGAAGCGTGGACGGCACCCGTCAATTTCTTCCCGGGCGGGCAGCCGCCCGGCGTGGTCGCGAACAAGGGCGCCGGCGACTGGCTCGACTTTTTCGTGATCTGCGACGACGCCAACTGCCATCTGTTCTTCACCGATGACGACGGCGAGATGTTTCGCAGCCAGGCCAAGCTCAGCGACTTTCCCGCCGGCTTCGGCGACGCGGTCGTCGCGATCCAGGGCGAGAAGGCGAGCGTCTTCGAGGGCGGCATGACCTACCACATCAAGGACAAGGCCGCGTACCTGACGCTGGTCGAGGCGTTCGGGCCGACGGGCAACCGCTTCTATCGATCGTTCGTGTCGTCCAGTCTGGACGGCGTCTGGACGCCGCTGGCGGACAGCTGGGCGAATCCGTTCGCCGGCATGAAGAACGTCACGTTCACCGACGGCACC
>DATMZL010001225.1:0-7406 GCA_035607075.1 Polyangia bacterium | reverse complement strand
GAGGACCGGGCCGTCGCCCGTCAGATTCCCCGTGTCGTCGCGAATCTCCAGGCGGAAGGAGAACACGCCGCCGTCGTTCGATTCGATCGGGCTGCCCGCCACGGTAGCCGCTGACCCATCGGACAGGTGCATCGTGAAGTGGCCGGGGTCGTTCTCTTTCGGGGTGATGTCGTTGATGGTTCTGCTGTCCACGGTAGTTTCTCCTAATTGATTGGTGTGGCGAAGGCTGCTGGGTCGATGAAGTCGTAGGTCGTGTGATCGTCGGGATGCGCTCGTTCTCGCCCGTGATAGATGCCGTCGCCGTTGCGGCTTGCAGGCTTCTTGGGATCGGCGGCGTTGCCTTCGCACGTCAGGAAGCCGCCACGGGGGCCGTTGACGATCAGTGCGCCCGTCTCGGGATCGACGTCGGCGACGCTGCCGGTGTGGTGGGCATGGCCGGGCAGCTCGGGGCTGTCGGCCGGTGCGGTCGTGTCGATGCAGAGGAAGATCCAGCCCGCGACGAGGAGCGAATCCTTCGCGCGCAGGGCGTCAAATTCTGCCCGAGTGCGCAGCGCGCCTTTCTTTTTCGCGTAAATGCGCTGTTGCGAACAGGAGCCGCTGATCAAGAGCGGCCACGCCTTGCCGAACAGGTCGAGACCCGTCGCGCCGACGGTGTCCATGCAGTAGTACTCGCCCTTGGCGCCGCCATTCCGGCGCTGCACGTACTCGGGGAGCTGGCCGAGATTGTTGGGGCCGACTTCGCACGGGCCGATACACCGCGATCGCATGCCGCCGACGTACCGCTCTGCCCACTGGACCGGCAACGGATGCATCACGATTCTCCCGCTGCCGTCATGGCGTTCGCGACAGGCGGGTTGGAGTGCGCCGGCTCGCCGTTCTCGTTGTAGGTGCGCTGAATCATCTCTATGGTCGCGTGCGACGTCTCACGCTTCACGGCGAGGTTGATCGCGTCGCTCGCCGTTGCACTAAATGACCATTTCGCGAGCGCGTCCTTGAGCGCGGAGTTGCTGAGCACGGCCGCCAGGAGCAGACCGCATACGACGGTCGCGATCGGATGTCCCGTGACGAAGGCGATGTAGATCGCCCACGCCATCACCTGCACCTTGCTCGGCCGCCCGGTGTGCGGATCAAGCAGCGGCCAGAGCGGCCAGAGCAGGAAGCCAGCGAACCGATTCGCGGGCTTATACGCTGCTCGCTTCGACGCGGACGTGATATGCTCGACCGCAGGAGGAATCGTGACGTTCACGGGCTCCTCGTGAACGTCGGTTGGCAGGCTTGCTTGCCGACGTTCTCTTTCATGTCACAGAGGATGTCGATCGCCCGGCGCACGTTGGCGATGTCAGCGGCGTGGTCCCAGGTATTCTCTTTCGCGCGCCACGCGGCGGTGCCGATGGAGATGAGCAGGGCGGTGCCGACGCCGATGAGGACGGCGCGGAGTGTGGCTTCTGGGCGGCTTCTCGGGAGGCTCATCGGTCGGTCATCGCTCCGCGTCGTCGCGGTGAGAGGGGAACTACAGGTCTTCGGTGATCGACCACGAGGTATTGAGGTACGCTCCGACGCCCATCTCGAGCGGCGAGAGGTCACGCAGGACGCCGAGATAGTTGCGCTCGAATCCGTAGGTGCTGTCTGAGGGATCGGGCACCCAGAACAGTTGGCCCGATGTCCCAAGTTTGCGTTGGATCTTTCGCACGGTCCCGTAGGATTCGGCGTTCGAGAGATCGTTGATGTTGAAGACATCGATCCGGCGACGCGGCTTGGGGTTGTAGAGCGCGGCCCCGCCCGGTGTCACGGTGCGTACCGTCTCCGTCTCATGGCCCGTCTTCGCGCCCACCGCGAGGTTGATCGTGGGCGTGTACGCGCCGCAGATGACGAGGCGGGCCACGTTGAGGTAGCCGTCTGCGTTCGCGGTGTCGACGATATCGACCTCCCAGAATCGCGCGGTCTGCGCGGCATTCGGGATGAGCCACGACCACACGTTGAGCACGGAGCCATCCACGCCGGTCACATCTTCCAGCGTGACGCCCGTGGGCCAGTACGATTGCGTGCCGGGGTTGTAGACGTCCGATGCGCCGGAGCTCGTGCCGCCCTTCCACTGAACTGTGGGCGTTGAGGATTTCGTGATGTTCGGAATCAGGATCGCGAGCAAGCCCACGGCGCGCGCGGTGCCGAGATCAATGATGATCTTGGTATTGGCGGCGGTGGCATCGGTTGAGCGTGCCACGCGCCCAAGACGACGGTCCTGCACGTTCGTGAGGGGCAACGTGGCCGACCAGGACCCGCCCGAAAGCGCGGGCGCCTGAGAGACGCCCACGTCGCTGTAGAGCGGGTAGCCGATCGTGCAATTGCTCACGGTGCGTCCTTCGGCGCGTCGGGGACTTCGCGGCTCACCGTGCCGTCGTCGAAGTTGACGACCCAATCGTCGTCCTCTGAAAATCCCATCGCTTCGACGGTTTGCGTGCCGAGCGTATTGAGGTTGTTCTGGAACTGCTGCTTGAGCAGGTTCGCTGCCGAGGCTGCGATTTTGGGGATCTTGTGGGATTCAGTCACGGCGTCATCTGGTTCTGCAACTTGGGATCGGGCACGCGCGTCAGGCCGTGTTTGGCCGCAACGACAACGTGCAGCGCTTCCACGGCGGCGAGGATGTCGGGATCGTCGATCGGCCCCGGTAGATAGTCCTGCGAGGTGCCGCCCATCGGGTTCTCGAAGGAGACGCCAACCATCGGCTTTTCGCGGTCGCGGGTCGTTATAAACGCGAGTTGCACGGTGTCGCTCTGGTTCTGGGAAGACATCGCATAGGGTCCATCTCAAGCGTTGAAGCACAGCGCCGCACCTAGCGTCGGAGCGGATATCGCTGGTCGATCCGTGCTATGCCGCCGCGAAAGTGGTGACCGTCCCGCCTGCCCCGCGCGCGCGGAAGCCGACGCCCGCCTCGTACCAGATGAAGCCGCCGCCGGTCGGATTGCCGCTCGGCGCGGAACTGCTCGTGACGCAGATATTCCCGACCTGCGCGTTCGTGATCGCCATCGTCCCGAACTTCACGAGATTCGACCCGTCGAGCAGTTGCAGATTGCCGCCGTTGCTCTTGAGCAGCGTCACGCCCGAGCCGGTTAACCCTGTGCCGGTCGCGAGATCGATGTTGCCCGTGGCGACGACTGAGGAGCAATTGATCGTGCCGACCACCAGCGGATCGCTCGCCGTGTAGCCCGTGCTCCCCGCGAACATCTTCGTGCGCAGTGTGGCCAGCGTCGCCTTGCGTGTGTTCGCGTTCGAGTCATCCACCAGCATCACCGCCGCGCCAGTCAGATTGCCAGCGGTGACCGCGGTGAAGTTGGTAATCGTCTTGACTGCCATTAGGCCGCCGCTCCAATGAGGTAGGACCCATCATCTCCAACGACGAAACTCGTATCGTCGCCGATCACGTTGACGTAGCCTGTCGCTTTGCCCCAAACGGTGTAGCGGATTTGACGGTTGGCTGCGTCCGGCGCCACGTCGAGCACGCGGAACAGTCCCGCGTAGGTGTACGAGTCATCTCCGATCACGGAGAGTCCGAAGCGCGGAGAGGAGAGTGCGATCACGGAACCGATGTCGATCGCCATCGTCTCACTGTTCATTTGCACGATGACGTCGTACATATCCCGCTTGACGATCCGGAGCGCCAACACCCGCGTCGCTTCCGTGTCCGCGTCTGTCGATGACGAGAACAAGGATTCGATGACGATCGGCTGCGACAGCGGGTGATTGGTGAGCGTGCCGCTATCGGATTCCGTCTTGTCGCGCCACTCTTGCGCGAACTGCGCGCGACTCGCGTCGTCCACGCCTCCAGCGAGATCCGTCGTCAGCGTCGCGTAGTACCGTCCATACCGGACGGTGATCTTGTAGTTGGGGACGCCGTTGCCTGGATCGTTCGGTGTGACCCGTTGCAGCGGGACCGCGATCTCGTTCTGCGTGAGCGTCAACGCGGCGGTGCCGCTCGGGGCCGTCAACCGCGCGATGCGGAACACGCCAGTCGCGTCGTTCCACCACCCCGCCCCCACCGTTTGCGCGGGGAGATCCGCTTTCGCGCCGATCGTAGTCTCGTCCGTTCCCTGCCAGTCGCCGCAGACGGCGCTGTTCAATCCGTCCAGTGTCGTGAGGTCCGTTGCACTGCGATCGCCCGTTCCCAGCGTCGGATTGCGCAGGAGCATGTTGCTCCAGATTTGCGCGGCGGTGCGGGCGGCGGCGTTCGCACCTTGGGTGGCGTCACACGTTACGAGACCGTCGGGCTTCGAGCCGAGACGGAAATAGGAACCGCCCGCGTCCGCGAGATACTTGAACGTGCCAGCGGCCGGTGCGAGCGTGTCGTCGAGGAGGTCGGCTTGCGATGCGTAGGCTTGTGCTTCGACCTCGGTCGAGACGATGTTCGCGCTTTGAGCCACCACGAAGCAGTGATTCCCGAACGCAACACCGAAGGATATCGGCGGATTGTCGCGGTTCGTCCACACGATCCCATCATCAGAAAAGCGCGAACCCGTGTTGGTCGACGAGGTCACGGCATAGCGCCCGTCGCCGTAGGCTGCCCCGTAGAGGCTGATGGTCGTTCCGCTGTCGCGCGTCGTCCATGCGAGGCCGTCGGGCGAGGTGAGGATCACACCCAACCCTCCGCAGGCGACGAACTGCTGTCCGTAGGTCACACCGGACAGGCCTTGGGTGGTGCCGCTGGTGCGCATCGTCCATGTGATCCCGTCGGGCGACGTCGCGATCTTACCATTCGCGCCAACGATGACAAATAGCCCCAGGGCGAAGACCACGCCGATGATGTCGTCCGTGCCAAAGCCGCTGGTGCGCGCCGTCCATGTGATGCCGTCAGCGCTACTCTCTAGTTTTCCATCCTGCGCGACGGCGACGTACACGCCCGCTCCGTAGGCGATGCCGCGAATAACGCTCGTCCCAAAACTCGTGGTGCGGGACGTCCATGTGATGCCGTCGGGCGACGTCTCGAGATAGTACGCGGGCGCGGTCGTGATGCCTGCCACGAGATAGAGACCGTTGCCGTATCCCGCAGCCCAGCGCGTCGCCGCGCCTGATGGCGTGCGGGCCGTCCACGTCACACCATCGGGCGACGTGCGGATCGCCGCGCCGGCTGCGACGAACAGACCGCCGCCATAGGTCACGCTCAGGAAATCGTTGGCGCTGCCAGTGACGCGAGTCACGTAGCGAAGCCCGACGTGCAGGCCGATGCCGCGATCGTAAACTGCATCCACGGAATTGATTGTCGAATCACTCACCTGATAGATGAGCTTCGACGTGTTCACGCACGGCGCTGGGACGTTCTTGACCACGCCGTAACACACGGGCTTGGGCTTCCCGAGCAAGTCCGCCACACCCTCGAGCCCAGCGGGCAGCACATTTGAGCCTGCATACTTCGTCGTCTGATACGGATAGTCCGCGACCAACTGCTGGCGATCCCGCAGCGTGATACGGATGTCCGTCTCTGAGAACGTCGGATGCGACGCCATCGTCCCGACATGCACCGTCGTGAAGTCGGACGGATACGAGGGGTTCAAGACCGTCGAGACGCGAACCGTGATCGCCTGCCCATCGTACCCGTAGTCGTTCAGGTCGTCGAGCAAGCCATCCACGTTCGTCAACACCAGCTCGCCCAGCCCCACCGTCGAGCGGCCCATCGTGGACGCACCAGAGAACATCGTGCGGCGAATGTCAACGGGCTGGCTGATGCGGTTGTCGTAGTACGTGTTGGCCGGCGTCTCGCTCGGCTTGGTGGTGAATGCGGCTGAGCCGTAGCGCAACACACGAGTTGTTCCGAGCGTCGGATCGTAGACCGCGATCTCGGCGAGGTAGAGAGGCGCGACTTGGAAGGTCATGACGCCCTCAACGCTTGGAAGCCGATCCGCGTCTCGCGCGCCAAGTCGGCCTGCGACGTCGCGAGGCTGCTCACCTGATCGATGAGCTGCGAGAATCCATCCTGCAGCACAGCGACGGCGAAATCAGATGACGAGGGGGTGCCGATCGCCGGACGGCCAGGATTGCTCGGCGTGACCGGCGTCCCCGGAGACGGCCCCGGTCCACTCGGGCGCGGCGTACCCACCGGGTCCGGATTCGGCACATGCGGATTATCGACGCCGATCCCCGGCGGGAGATTCGCGGTCGGATCAAAGTTCCGCATCGCGATTTGCGCGAGATCGCCCACGCCCTTGTTGATCCCTTCCAATTCGGCGAGCTGCTTGGTCAACAGGTCAATCTGATCTTTCAGCGCCTTGATGACCTTTTCCTGATCGGTCATCTGATCGCCGAATGCTTGCGTCAGCGCGTCGGTCATCACCGAGACGCTGTTGAAGTCCATCACGTACCCAGCGCCACTCGCGTTGTATCCGCGGCTCGATTGCAGGAACGATTGCGCGAGGGACGGGAACTGCTGCGCCGCGGCCTGATCGCCGCCCAGCGCTTTCTGATAGGCCGACGTGACTTGGTTCCGCGCTTCGGCTAACTGCTGGGCCGGGGAGAGCGTCGAGAACTGGCCGAGTTTGAGCGACGCGCCGAAGGCTTGCAGGTTGTCGTGGATCTGCTGCAAGGCGGCCAACGACTGCTCGGCCGTCCGCAACTGGTCCTGCGACGCGCTCACCTGCTTGTTCAGTGCGTCGGTCTGCTTCTGCTGTTCGCGCTGCGCGAGCTCGGCGCCTTGGGCCTGCTTCAACAGCGCGATCGAGATGTCGTCCAAGCCCTGCGCGATGGCTTGGTCGAGTTCCAACTGCTGCTGCATCGCGAACGCCGCGTCGGACTGGCCCGTCGCGTTGAAGATCCGCAATTGCGAGTTCTGCTGGGACGACAGGTTGGCCGCCACCTGCGCGGCGAATGCTTGGGCCGCAGCGGCCAAGTCTTCGAGCGCCTGGACCGCCTGAAGCGCCGCAATCCGCGCGGCGCTCCATCCAGCCTGTTGGGCGTCGAACACTTCTTTTTCTTCTGCCATGCGCCGGGTCAGGGCATCCCCTTCGACCTTCAACCCGAGAGCATACAACCGACGCGCCTCAACGGACGCATCGCCCTGCTTGATCTCCTCCGCGGCGGCGGCGTTGAGTTTCGCCACGATGATGACTTCGTCGGCGCGCACTTGCGCCAATTCCTTTTCGCGCTCGGTTTGGTTCTTGAGGCCGGGCAGGGCCTTGTCGATCGCGTCGGCCAAGGCGTTGGCGGCGTCGTGGGCCTGTACAACGGCGAGCGCCCGCGGTGAACTGGTGCCCGCCTGCACATTCAGTTGCAGGAGGGACACATACGCCGCCTGGGACGCCTGCCGTTGCGCCTCGGCGGCTTGCTTCTGCGCGGACGCCGCGCCGAGGAGTCCGGCGCCAGCGCCAACCAGCCCGCCAATCGCCGCACCCCACGGACCAGCGATCTGACCACCAGCCGCCGCA
>DATMZL010001221.1:0-2744 GCA_035607075.1 Polyangia bacterium | reverse complement strand
CTTCATCACTCTTTGTATCCCCCGAGTTCTCATTTCGGGTTCACTCAGGAATGGCCTCGTGCGAGGCCAGCGCAATTCCTGAATGATTCCGCCGACGCTTTCGTGCGACCTACGGCTGCCGCGCGCAACGGAATCCATGAGTGAACGATGCAGCAGCTCTCGCCGTTCGGTCCGCAGTCGCTGAGCCCGGACCGTTCGATTGACAGCTCGGCCGCCGAGAATCGGCTAGAGTGCGCGGCCAATGATCCCTTGGCAGACGCTCGATCGGGCGATCATGAACGACGGCAGCGAGCTCGCGATCGCACAGCGAGATCGCCAGTTCGCGATTCGCGTGGACGGCCAGGTGCTGATGAACAGCGACAGCCACGGCTCGGAAGAGAAGCTCGCCACGCACGGCTGCGAACGTTTGCGCGCGAAGCGGCGCGCGCGCGTCCTCATCGGGGGCCTCGGCATGGGGTTCACGGCGCGCGCCGCGCTCGACGAACTCGGCCCGGATGCGCGCGTCGACGTCGCGGAGATCGCGGGCGCGGTCGTGCAATGGAACCGCGACCTCATCGGGCACCTCGCGGGCGCGCCGCTCCGCGATCGCCGCCTGCGCGTCATCGAGATCGACGTCGCCACTGCGATCGCCCGCGCGGCCGACCGCTACGACGCGATCCTGCTCGACGTCGACAACGGCCCGCAGGCACTCACGTCGATACACAACAAGCGGCTCTACACGCGGTCCGGCCTCGAGAGCGCGCGCAGTGCCCTTCGGACCGACGGCGTTCTGGCCGTGTGGTCGGCGTTCGACGCCCGTTCCTTCACGGCCCGTCTCGTTGAGGCGCGATTCGACGTCACCGTCAAGCGCGTCCGGGCCCATACCTCGTCGAACCAACGCCACGTGCTCTGGCTGGCGAGGCGGACTGTCCGGCACCCGACGTCCCGGTAACGCTTACCCCGGCTGGCGCGGGCGTCCCACGCGCGAGTCTCAAGATTGTGACCCGCTTGCCGAGCGCCTCAGCGAGTATCCGGTTCCATCGTATAGCGAGACACGAGATCAGCGTATTTCGCCCGGAACATTGCGACAGCGGCGGCCTTGCTGTCCGCGGAGGTGTCGCAAGTCACCGCGTATTTCGGATACGCGAATCGAAGCTTGAGCGTCCCTGCGTAGTTGTTCTTCCCGACGTCTGCCCTGAACGGGGGACACGTCGTGGGGTCCCACCAAATATCGGTGCCCATCCCAGCAGATATCTGCCCGACGTCATACTCTCCCTGGTTGATGATGAATGCGTAAACGTCATCTACGCCGGAAGCATCGATCCGTGCTTTCTGGGGCCCGACGCGGTCGCCCTTCTTGAAGATATGGACCATCGCATGCTCGAGACCTTCGATCTTCACTCGCATGAAGACGATGCCCTCGCCTGAGGTCGGGTACTGACCCGGCCGAATGACCCGCGCGCCACAGGCCGCGACGACCACGGCGACAACGACCAAAACTACCGCGGCTCTTTCCGAACGGAGATGCATCGAGCCGCGATTCTACGATCTACGGTCCGACCAGGTAGCCCGAGAGTGTGCAGGTCATGCTTTGGGGCTGCGGCCCGGGATTGGCCCTGAAGAAGGCGAAGACGCCGACTGAACCAGCAACCGGCGCGCTGCCGTACGCGCGCAGCTGCGTGGTCATGCGCCAGACGTCGATCGAAGAGTCGCCCGCCTGTTTGCTCAGCGTCAGCAAATGGGACACGTGGTCGGGTCCGCCCGGCGCGAGCGGCGTATTCGGGACGATCAACTGGACGTCTGCGGGGCCTTGCCCGGCAGCCAGCACCGCCTGGCAGGAGATGGTTTCGAGCACGACGCTGCGGCCGGCGGGAATCGTCAGGAGCGAGCACTGCGCCTGACCGCTGACCGGGTCGATGTCCCCGGTGAAGCACGAGACATTGAAACCCTGTTGTGCCGGAAGCGTGACCGGCACCGTCGGGTTCGTGATTTGCACGAGTAGTTCCTCACCTGGAGGGCGGGCGTTGGCGGGGCGCGTGCCCGGCAGGATCAGCGAGAGCACGAGCAGCCCGAGGATCGATGACACGACGATCAGCAAGGTCTTCATGGATTGTCCCCTTCCGCGGTTTGTATTCGAGCAACGCGCGAAAATGGGTTTTCTTCCTGCATCGCTCGGAGCGAGCCATCCTGCAGGCGTGCGTTGGGCGATGTTGGATGGCTGGCCCCGCGCGCCCAAACCGCGGGACCCAGTCAGAGGCGAACGTCGTCGCCGCGACGGTAATATCGCGCCATGGGCCACACGCCACGCGATCCGGACTTCGAGCAGCGGGTGCGCGCGAGCTATGCGCGGCAGGCGGCGATGGCGACGCTGGGCGCCACGCTCTCGCAGGTCGCGCCGGGGCAGGTCGTCATCGAGCTTCCGTTTCGGCCGGACCTGACGCAGCAGCACGGGTTCCTGCACGCCGGCGTTGTCACGACCGCGATGGACAGCGCCTGCGGATACGCCGCGATGAGCCTGATGGAACGCGGCGCCGCGGTGCTGTCGGTCGAATTCAAAGTGAACCTCCTCGCACCTGCGCGCGGCGATCTGTTTCGCGCGAGCGGGCGCGTCGTGCGCGCAGGGCGAAACCTCACCGTGGTGTCGGGCGAATTCCGCGCGGTCGACGGTGCCGGCGACTCGCTCGTCGCGATGATGACCGCCACGATGATGGCGGTGCGCGATCGCCCGGACCTGGTCGATTAGCGCCTCGGGGCCGAGGTCGAGT
>DATMZL010000992.1:0-7845 GCA_035607075.1 Polyangia bacterium | reverse complement strand
CACCGGCGGTAGCGTCGTCGCGACCGGCGCCGGCGGCACCGGCGGCGTCAGCGTGACAGGCATTGGTGGAACGCTCGGCGCGGCTGGCACCGGCGGCGACGTCGCGACGGCCGGCACCAGCGGCACGGCAGGCACGACCGGCGACGCCGGCACGAGCGGTACGGCCGGCAACGGCGGCAACGGCAACGGCAACGGCGGCAACGGCAACAGCAGCGCGGGCACGACCGGTAGCGCGGGAACCAGCGGCAGCGCGGGCACGACGGGGAGCGCCGGAACGAGCGGTAGCGCCGGTACCAGCGGAAACGCGGGAACCAGCGGTGTCGCCGGCACGGGCGGCGGCACCGGCGGGCGCGGTGGCTTCGCGGGCACGGGCTTCGCGGGGCGCGGCGGGACGGGCGGCGCGACGACCTGCACGCCGATGAACTGCGCGGACGGTTGCTGCAACGGCAACTTCTGCGTCCGCCAGCGCACGTCCTTCCTGTGCGGCGCGCAGGGCGCCGCGTGCACGGCGTGTGGGCTGTGCCAGAAGTGCTCGCCTATGGGTCAGTGCCAGATCGATCCCGCCTCGCGGTGGACGATCAAGGCCGTGTCGGCTCAGCTGAACAGCGGCGGCTGGGATCGAAACTTCGGCGAGGTCGGCGGCCAGGCGCCCGATCCGTTCTGCGAGTTCGAGAACCCGGCGGGCCAGGTCACGACCACCACGGCCGGCAACACCGACACGATCACGGATTCGTTCACGCCGACATGGAATCAGATCATCACGCCGGCGAACATGACAGTGGCGGCGTCGACGTTGATGGCGACGAACCCGACCTGGCAGATCTGGGTCGGCGACGACGACGGCTGCAACGTCGCGGGCTGCTTCGCCGACACCGCCTGCACGGTGCGACAGGCGATCTCCGAGGCGACGTTGATGTCAGGCGAGCTGGTGGTCACCAACCGCCAGAGCTGCGCGCGGTTGACGCTCGACTTCCTCTGTCAGGCGACGGCGACGACCGGGCCCTGAACGCGCGGGACGAGCCTGCGACCTTTGCTCGTGAGAGGTTCGGTCAATCTGGAGACCTCCAAAGCCGGATCTGCCAGGAGGTTCCGGAACCCGTCTGCGGGTTCCGCCAAATCCTCGCGTCAGGCTTTCGCGACCAGGCCCGACCGCAGACAGCGCGTGCAGACACGGATGTGGCTGCGCGTCCCGTTCGCCAGACGGGTGTGCACACGGCGCAGGTTGGGCCGCTGAATGCTCTTCGTCTTGATGTTCGAGTGGCTGACGTTGTTGGCGGAGATGCGCTGCTTACCGCAAACTTCACAATGCGCTGCCATTTCAAATCCCTCCGGAAGGCGCGTACCTTTAGCACTGGCTGATGGAATTTTCAAATGGGAGGGTGCGCAAGCACCTGCTCTTGCTTCTGGTCTCGCTCGCGACGCTGCCCGGGTGCCGGTGCCAGGGGAAACGGTCGACGGGCGCGCGCGACGGCGGCCCAGCCGTACCGGCGGCGACGGCGGCCCTGGCAGGGAGGGTCGCTGACCGCGCCGATCGGCCCGTGCCGGAGGCGCGCATATTGGCCTTTCCGCTCGCCAGCGACGGCGCCGGCGCGCCGTTCGAGACCGCGACCGACCTCGACGGCCGCTTCCGCTTCGCGCGCCTGCCCCGGGGGCCGTACCGCCTGCTGGTCGAGGCGGCGGGCTTCCCGACGGCCGAGAAGGCGCCCGTTTCCGCGCCGTCGGAGGACGCCGCCGTCCGCGTCGACGGTGAGGGCCGCTCGATCGTCGGCCTGGTGACCGCGGCGGGCGCGCCGGCCGCGGGGGCGCGCGTGCTGCTGGCGCCGGACAGCGGCGGTCCGCTACGCGAGACGGTCACACGCGCGGGCGGGGGGTTCGCGTTCGGCGGCCTGGGCGCGGGGCGGTACGCGGTCCGCGCGACAAGCGGCGATTCGGCATCCGCCGCGGTGCGCGCGATCGAGGCGACCGAGAGCCCGACCGCAGCGGTCGTGAAGCTCGAGCTGGGCGCGGGGCGCGCGGTCGCGGGGCGGGTCATCGACGACGCGGGG
This sequence comes from Polyangia bacterium, assembly GCA_035607075.1. Lineage (GTDB taxonomy): Bacteria > Myxococcota_A > Polyangia > Fen-1088 > Fen-1088 > JADGRB01. The sequence continues at coordinate 5,800 of DATMZL010000992.1, read as the reverse complement.
TCGCCGCTGGCCGAGGTACCCGTCCGCATCGAGACCGATGCGCTCGCAGCGGGCGAGGATCCGCTGCCGACGCTCGCCACGTCGGACGCCGCCGGCAACTTCGCCGCGCTGGTGTTTCCAGGCAGCTACCGCCTGTCGGCCTCGCGACCGGGCCACATCCTGCGGCGCGCGCCGGTGATCGACGCCCGCGGCGCCGGTGCCCCCGTGAAGGCCGTGCTCGAGCTGGTGCGCGGCGCGCGCGTATTCGGCAAGGTGCTCGATCCGCGGGGCGGCGCCGCGGCCGGCGCGCGCGTCCGCTGCCTGGCGAGCGCCATCGAGGACCTGACCGTGCAGACGGGACCGTTACCGCTCGCGGCCGAGGCCGCCGCGATGCCGTCGGGCGCGGGCCGCGCGCTGGGGACCACGCGCGGGACGGTCGCCGATCACGAGGGTCGCTTCACCGTCGACGACCTGATCCCGGGCCGCTACCGCGTCGAGGTCGCGCACGGCGGCGCCGAACCGTTGCGCAGCGACGAGTTCATGCTCGCGCCGGGCGAGCGCCGGGACGTCGGCAAGCTGGCGCTGCGGCCAGGATTCCCGGTCACCGGGCGGGTCGTGGACGAGGGTGGGGCGCCGATCGACGGCGCGCGCGTCGTCGTCGCGCAAGCGGGCGCATCGCCCGCGTCGGTCGGGCTGTCGACGATCACCGACTCGGGTGGGCTTTTCGCGCTCGCGCTGCCGGCGGGCAGCTACCGTCTGTCCGCGAACGCCGCCGGCCGGGGCACCGCGCAGGCGGCGGTCGACGTCGCGGCCGGATCGTCGCCGCCTGCGGTCGTGATCAAGCTGTCCCGCGCCGACGCGCGGCTGGAAGGGATGATCCGCGACGACGGCGGGCGGCCGCTGGCGCGCGCGCGCCTGGCGGTGTGGCCCGCGGACGCGGTCGAGCCGGGCGCGACACCGGGCGCGTCGCCGGTCGCCAGTGGCGTCGCCGACGTCGGCGGCCACTTCACCATTGCGCCGCTGCCGGCGGGCGAAGCGCGCCTCCAGATCCAGCATCCCGACTACCCGACCAGCGTCCAGGCCGTCACGGCCGGCACGTACGCGAACCTGACCGTGCCTTTCCCGGGCGGCGTCGCGGGCGAGGTGAAGGCGAAGATCACCGGCGCCGCGATCGCGCGCGGGCGCCTCGAAGCGACCGGTCCGGGAGGCGCGAAGGCGACCACCGACGTCCGCCGCGACGGGACCTTTCGCCTCCTACGCCTCGTGCCCGGGCACTGGCGGCTGACCGTCGTCGCGACCGGTTATCGCAACGCCGAGCAGGAACTGGAAGTCCCCGCCAGCTCGAACCTGGGCGAGGCGTCGATCCGGGATCTGCGCGTCGAGCTCGAAGGGTCTTAGCGGCGACGTCGCCCGAGGACCACCGCAGCCGCGAGCAGCGAGAGCAGCGCCAGGCCGGCGGCTGGCGCGGCGCCGCCCGCGTTGCAGCCGCACCCATCATCCGGCATATCGAGCGTGCACTCGTGGAGGTCGGAGGTCGCCGGGTAGATGTCGCACACCGCCTGGATGTCGTCCGGCGACAGATTGCGCTTGGTGATCTCGCCGTTGCCGGCGATGTTCGCGAACATCACCGTGTCCTTGACGACGTCGGGCGGGGGTGAGCAGTTCGGAACGCCGGCGTCGTTGTTGTCGATCGGTTGGTCGAAGTCGCTGAACGGATTCCAGCAGCTGTGGCCGAGCCCGATCAGGTGGCCGAACTCGTGCGTCAGCGCGTTCTGGAGATCGAGCGGATCGGCGCCTGTGACGTCGACGTAATTCGGATCGCGGTTCGCGAAGAAATTGTCGACGGCGTTGATCTGAACGTCCGCGTCGACGATGTGTCCATCGGCGCGCGCGAACACGGAGGTCAGCGCGATCGTCGACGCCCCGAATGCCGAGTTCTCGGGGTAGGGATGGTCGGCCGTGTAGAACTGCAGCGTGTTGTGCCCGTCGTAGGCGGGGCGGGGCGCCGCCGTGCCGGCGTGCGCCAGCGTCGGCACGATCTCGAGAAATGGATGCGTGGTGCCGTCGGGACAGGTCACGGCGGTCGGGCTCCACGTATGCGCGGCCGCGCTCACAGACTTCGCGATCTCGTCGCGCGACATCTGGGAGAAGTCGTTGACGTAGACCGCTAGCGGAATGCAGCTGTTCTGCCAGTACTCGCCGATGCCGCCGTCGGTCCGCTTGCGGACGTAGCCCGACGCCGGCGCGCTGGAGATCGCGAGCGCCACCGTCGTCAGCAGCGAGAGGCGCGCCGTGCTTCGCCAGCGAAGCAAATGACATGGGAACCCTGGGAGGGTTCCCAAACCCTCCCGCGATGGTACGCGCCGAGCAAAGCTCGGCGGCTCCCCACGCGCCAAATCAGCCTCGCCGCCGCCGCGTGCGCGCCCGCGCCGCCAATATCACCGCGGCCGCCGCGAGCACGACCAACGACGCCAGCCCGCGAGCCGGCGTGCCGCCGCTGGCGCACCCGCCGCAGCCCGCCGGGTCATCGACGCCTGGAGCGCAGGTCATGGGATCCTGGGCGACGGGATAGATCTCGCACACTGCGCGGATGTCGTCCGCCTCCAGCGTGCGCTTGTCGGTGTCACCCGGGTTTGCCGACGGGAACATCGTCGTCGCCAGGACCTCGGGAGACGCGTCCATGCAGTCGGGAATCGGGTTGCCCATGTCGTCGAGGGGCGCGGGCGGCTGCAGATAGCAGGTGTGATCGAGGCCGATCAGGTGGCCCATCTCGTGCGTCACGGCGTTTTGCAGATCGTGGAACGACTGCCCATCGCCGCTCAGGGTGGGGTGCAGCACCAGATCCGCCCATTGGAAGCGCTCGGCGTTCACCTCGATGTCGGCGTCTCGGATGATGCCGGACGACGTGCTGGCCGAGACCGATGTCAGCGCGAGCGCGGCCGGGTCATACGGCATGCTCGGATCGCACATGCCGTTCGAGAGCTGCTTGCACCAGCTGGTGGTACGAAAGATGACGTTGTTGCGGCCGTCGTTGACCGCGCGCGGCGTCTTGGCGTCCGAGCTGGAGACCATGATGTCGAGGTACGTGCACGCGTTGCTGTTCTTGCTCCAGGCCCCAGCGGATGCGTCGATGGCGCCGAGGATCTCGTCCCGGCTCATCATCCCCAGGAGATCCTCGGGGAAGACCGTGACAAAGACGCACGACTGCGACCACTTGAACATCTTGCCCATGTTCGAGGTGTAGCGAACGTAGGCCGCAGCCGGACGCGCCGCGAGCAGCAGAGCCGCGACCGCACCGGCCGCGAGCAGAGCGCCGCGGTTCACCGCGTCCCGCCGGTCGGGTTTCCGGGCTTGGCGCCCGACGCGGGCGCCGGCTTCGCCATCAACGTGCGAACGTCGGTCTTCAGCTCGTCGAGCGGGCGCGCTTGCAGCTGGAACACGGGCGAAGGCGTCGTGGCGCCCGTGCTGCGAATGAAGGTCGCGCCGGCGCGGTCGGGCGCGTGCACGACGAAGCGGCCCGTGGCGACGTCGCGGCGCACGAGGCGCTTGCCCTGGGCCATGCCGACGACGGACGCGTGCCCCGCCTGGCCGGACAGGAACACGACCGCGCGCTCGCCGGGCACGAAGCGGGTCATCCCGTGAACGGTCTGCGTCAGATCGCCGACGGTGCCGCCCGGCTGAACGACGATGAAGTGCGATGCGGGCGCCGCGCCGCCTTTCCAGCTCTCGACGACGGCCAGATCGATCGTCGACAGGATCTGCTCGTGGTTGGCGTCCCAGTCCGCCTTGACCGACACCACGTCGACGACGGCGATGTGATCGGCACGCGTCACCATCGTCGGCAGGTCGAGCGCCAGCACCAGCGATGCGTGGGCGGGTGCCGCGGACGCGGCGATCAGCAGCGGGACGGCGACGGCGGCAGCAAGCGAAGCGCGCATGTGAACAATGATACGGCCGATTCCGAGGTTTGTTTAGGTCACCACGTTGTGGGCGGTGTCACGACGATGCCGACGGTGTCGGTGCGCTCGCGGCGGGGGCGGGCCCGCCGGCGCCGGTTCGCGCGGGCGGTGTCGGTCGGACGTGATACGTCCCGCCCGTTCCGGGCAAGGGGGGCCCCGCTTGCGCCTTCTCGCGCGCCAGTTCCATGAACCGGTACTGGCTGCGCAGGCTCGCCTCGGCCGTACCGTCGGTGCCGGCCTCCGGCTGCGCGCGGACGTAACGCCCGTCGGACATCAGGCGGCGCGCCTTGACGTTGTCCTTCAGCGCGATGGCGAGGATCTCGTCGATGACACGGTCGCGCAGGCCCTCGTCCTCGATCGGGAACATGACCTCGATCCGGCGCTGGAAGTTGCGCGGCATCCAGTCGGCCGACGAGAGGTAGACCTCGCGCTTGCCGTTGTTGCCGAAATGGAAGATGCGCGCGTGCTCCAGAAACCGATCGACGATGCTGATGACGCGAATGTTGTCGCTGGTCCCGGGCACGCCCGGGCGCAGGCAGCAGATGCCGCGCACGATGAGATCGATCGACACGCCTGCCTGCGACGCTCGGTAAAGCGCTTTGATGACCTGCGCGTCGACCAGCGCGTTCATCTTGGCGATGATCCGCCCGCGCGATCCCAGCGCAGCCTCGCGCTCGATGAGCGAGATGATCCGGTCCTGCAGGCCGTGCGGGGCGATCGCGAACCGCTTCCACGACGGCTGCGACGAGTAGCCGGTCAGCAGGTTGAAGAGCGCGCCCGCGTCGTCGGCGTAGGCGTCGCGCGCCGTGAAATACGAGAGGTCGCCGTAGATGCGCGCCGTCGACGGGTTGTAGTTGCCGGTCGACAGGTGGACGTAGCGCTTGATTCTGTTGCCTTCGCGGCGAACGACCAGGGCGACCTTGCAGTGGGTCTTGAGACCGATCAGGCCGTAGACCACGTGCACGCCGGAGTCCTCCAGCGTTCGCGCCCACTGGATGTTCGGAGCTTCGTCGAAGCGCGCCTTCAATTCGACAACGGCGGTCACCTGCTTGCCGTTCTCGGCGGCGCGGATCAGCGCGCGCACGATCGGCGAATCGGCGCTGGTCCGGTAGAGCGTCTGCTTGATCGCCAGCACGTTGGGATCGTCGGCCGCCTCTGAAATGAACTCGACCACGTCCTCAAATGATTCGTAGGGGTGCTGCAGCAGGATGTCGCGCTGGGCGATGACGCTGAAGATGTCGTCGTACTCCTGCAGCGGCGGCACGATCTGCGGCGAGAACGGCTCGTCGCGGTACGGCCGCATCTCGTCGCGCGAGGCGAGCGGACCGAGATCGGCGAGGTGCAGCGGGCCGTCGAACAGGTAGACATCGTCCGTCTCCAGGCGCAGCGATTGGCGCAGGAAGACCACGACCTCGACAGGCGTGTCGTGCGCGATCTCCAGGCGGACCGCGCTGCCGCGCTCGCGACGGCGCAGCTCTTTCTGGATCGTCTTCAGCAGGTCGTCGGCTTCGTCCTCGTCGATCGAGAGATCGAAGTTTCGCGTCACGCGGAACGGGCTGCAGCCGAGGACGTGAAAACCGGGGAAGAGATCGCCCGCGTGCATCGTGATCAGATCTTCCAGCAGCATGTACGCGTAGCGCGGCGTGCCCGCGGCGGATGCACCGTTCGTGTCTGACGGAGCCGGCACTGCGGCGGGCGGCAGCGGCACCTCGGTGAGGCGCGGCAGCACCGACGGCACCTGCACGACGGCCACGACCGTCTCGCGGCGGCCCGTCTTGTCCTTCTCGCGATGCATGAACACCGCCAGGTTCAAGCTGCGGTTCCGCAGCATCGGAAACGGGTGCCCCGGATCGACCGCCAGC
>DATMZL010000453.1:0-2550 GCA_035607075.1 Polyangia bacterium | reverse complement strand
CGCCATAGGCGCGGTGTGCGACCACCGTTTTTTCAGGTACCTTCCCGGTAGCCGATGGCCACCAACCCCGGTAACAAACGCGCGCGCTCGGCCAGCCTGTTCGAACGGGCGCAGGCGCTGTTCCCTGGCGGCGTGAACTCGCCCGTTCGGGCGTACAAGGCGGTGGGCGGCTCGCCCGTGTTCATCGACCGCGGCGTGGGCGCGTCGGTGTTCGACGTCGACGGCAACCGCTACCTGGATTTTCTGGGGTCGTGGGGCCCGCTGATCCTCGGCCACGCCGATCCCGACGTCGTCGTCGCGATCATCCACGCGGCGTCGCAGGGCACGACGTTCGGCGCGTCGACGGCGCGCGAGGTCGAGTTCGGCGAGCTGGTGCGCTTCATGATGCCGTCGATGGAGAAGATGCGGCTCGTGTCGTCGGGGACGGAGGCGACGATGTCCGCGCTGCGCGTCGCGCGCGGCTTCACGGGGCGGCGCCGCATCATCAAGATCGACGGCGGCTACCACGGCCACGCCGACATGTTGCTGGCCAAGGCGGGATCGGGCGTGGTGACGCTGGGGATGCCCGGGTCGGGCGGCGTCCCGGCGGCGGCCGTCGCCGACACGGTCGTCGTGCCGTTCAATGATCTGGATGCGATGCGCGCCGCCTTCGAGGAGAACCGCGAAGACATCGCCGCGCTGATCGTGGAACCGATCCCCTGCAACATGGGCGTCGTCCTCCCGCGCCCCGCGTACCTCCCGCTGCTCCGCAGCCTGTGCGACGAGCACGGCGCCCTGCTGATCTTCGACGAGGTGATCACCGGCTTCCGCGTCGGCCGCGGCGGCGCGCAGGAGCTCTACGGCGTGCGCCCCGACCTGACGACGCTCGGCAAGATCGCCGGTGGCGGCCTGCCGCTCGGCATCTACGGCGGCCGCGCCGACGTGATGGACGTGGTGGCGCCCGTCGGCCCGGTTTATCAAGCGGGGACGCTGTCCGGAAACCCGCTGGCGGTGGCGGCGGGGATCGCAACGCTGAAGCGCCTCGACGAGCACGCCTTCCTGACGCTGGAGATGCTCGGGCGTGTGCTGGAAGACGATCTGGGCCGTGCTGTGCGACGGTCAGGCGTGAAGGCGCGCCTGCAGAGGATCGGCTCCGCGTTCACGTTGTTCTTTTCGCCTGAGGAAGTCGTCGACATGGCCAGCGCCCGCAAGGCGGACACCGGCATGTACGCGAAGTTCTTCCACGGCATGCTCGAACGGGGGTTCATGTTGCCGCCTGCGCAGTTCGAGGCGGGGTTTCTGTCACTCGCGCACACGATGGAGGACATGCAGTCGTTCGCGACGGCGGCGCGCGAAGTCCTGGACGGCATCGCGAAGGGGTAGGTTCGGGCCCGATGGATACCCGTTTTCCCGGGCCTGAGCGATCGAAACTACTGGTGATACAGCACGCGAATCAACTCGCATCGAGGCATGAGAACGTGAACCTCGTAAGGTCCTCCTCGCGTCGTGTTCGGAAATGATGAAGGACCGAACTCGATGAACCACTTGTCCCCTACATGCGAGGCCTTGACGATCGAGCCTTCTCGGTAATCGCGATTCGCCTTCGCAATCCCCACGGCGCATTCCACGGCAGCAGCTTCTTCCGGCGAGCGAGCGGCATCAGGTACCGCTAGGTGGACGATCGTCGCTTCTTTCTTGTCAGTCTTGCAGCCCGGTTGCCCTGAACACGCAACATACAACGCGACGATTGGAGGCAAATACCTCATCAGAATCCTGGCTGGATGAAGATGTGCTTGCCTAGATCTGTTATCTCATTGGTCATGTCGAGGCGGTAGACCGCAACGTTCGTGATGACATACTCCACGGTCGATCGCGGGTTGGACACGTCTGAAGGCGTCATATTGTACGAAGGGCCTGGTGTGCTCACACGCGCTCCGGGCGGCGACTTCACGAAGTGACCGAATTCGTCGGTGTCCATTTCGAAGAACGTATGTGTGTGGAATGCAGCCACCGCATTCGAGGGCATTTCCGTCGGCGTCACCATACCGGCCATCCTCGGCTCCCACCATTGTATCGAGTACTCACGACCCGTGAACAACCGGACCAACCAGTTGTTCTTTACAATCCAACCACCGCGCTCTAGGTGTTCTGGATCGGCGATCCCTTCGCGGTAAGCCTCACCTACCTTCATGGCAACCCACGCGTCATTCAGTGGCCCACCCAATTCGCGCATGGTGCCCTTGTAGAAGTCCTTCGTGTAAAATGCGCGGCCCTCCTTGGGGGCCATGTCCTGACGTCGGATCTGCTCTTTGCTGTCCTGAGAAACCAGGGGAGCGCCCCGGAGTCCGGCAGCCACGCCGGCGCTCACTGCACCGACCAACGCGCCTGTCAGCAGTTGTTCGCCACCTAGGTCTCCTCCCATGACGGCCGTCGTAATCACCTGCGACATCATGCTGGACACCGCTCCGCCCATCATTGATGCCAGGATTGATGCGTTGGGGCCGATTGCTGCGCCCACTAATCCCCCGCTGACGAATCCAGCGGCGAGGCTCACGGCGCTACTTTCGAGGA
>DATMZL010000750.1:0-2483 GCA_035607075.1 Polyangia bacterium | reverse complement strand
TCACCGGGCTCCGCACCGTCTTTCAGTTCAACGTCCGCAACCCGGCGGCCAAGCACTACCTCTTCGAGCGATCGTCGACCAAGGTGACGCAGATCATCGCCGACCAGCGCGACATGATCAGGACATTTCTCGCCGCCGGCATGGAAGCCGGCAACAACCCGCGCACGATGGCGCTAGACCTCGTCGGTCGCGTCAACCCGGCCACCGGGCGGAGAGAGGGCGGACACATCGGGTTGACCTCGTCCCAGGAGGCGTGGGTCCGCAACTATCGCGACGAGCTGACCAACCTCGACGCCGGGGCGCTGACGCGGGCGCTCCGCGACCAGCGTTTCGACTCGACGATCCGTGCCGCGATCGCGGCCGGGGAGCCGATACCGGACGGGACCATCTCAGCCGCCGTGACGAACTACAAGAACCGGGCGCTACGCTATCGCGCCGAGACGATCGCGCGGACCGAGGCGATGACGTCTCTTCACGAGGCTCAGTCCCAGGCCGTCGACCAGGCGATCGCCGACGGGATCGACCGCGGCGACATTCGCTACACCTGGCACGCCACCCACGACGATCGCACGCGCGACAGCCACGCCGCGATGGACCTCGAGACCGTCGGCGAGGGCGAGCTCTTCGTCACCGGCGCCGGCAACCTCCTCGAGTACCCGGGCGACCCGAACGGCCCGCCGGAGGAGGTGATCAACTGCCGCTGCTGGCGCGAGATGCGCGTCGACTTCCTGGCGAACGTCGAGTGACGGTCGACAACCGCCAGTTCAGCGCCACGGTGTCGGCCTGGGTGCTTCAGACTCAGGCGCGGATGAACGCGGTGTTTCGCGAGTCGACCCAGCGCGTCGTGTCGCAGGCCCAGAGGCGCATTCCCGTCGACACCGGCTTTGCTCGCGCGTCGGTTCGCGCCTCGCTCGAAGCCATGCCGCCGATCGATCCGACGTTTCGCGGCGATCCAGGCCGCACCTACGCGCCGACCGGCGAGGTGTCGGTCGTCATCGCCGGCGCCCAGATCGGCCAGACCATCTACGTCGGCTGGACCGCGAACTACGCGATCTTTCTCGAGTACGGCAGCAGCCAGCAGGCACCCAACGGGTTCGTTCGAGTCTCGGCCCAGGAGTGGCCGCGCATCGTCAGCGAAGTCTCACAAGAGGCGGAAAGCAGAGCAGGAGTCTGAGCCATGTCACGCGGAATTATCTTCTGGGTCATCATGATCATCTGGGCCGTGTTCTACCTCGCGTTGTTCGTCGCGCCCGGTAGCGTCGGCGCTTACGGCGCGCAAGGGAGCGCGCTGCTCAACTTCGTGCTGTTCCTCTTGCTCGGCTGGCAAGTCTACGGCCCGCCGGTGCGCTGCTAACGCATGACCGACTCCGTCGAAGTCGCGATCGAGTCGGCGCTCCTCAACCGGCTGGTGGCGTTCTGCGCCTCGCCCGCGATCCCGCTCGCGCTGCCGAACATCAACTTCACGCCGCCCGCCGTCGGATCGAACGTGTTCTGGCTCAAGGCCGACTTCCTCCCCGCCGACAGCTTCTCGCCGTCGATCGGCTACGACGCCGATCTCCAGCACTACGGCCTGATGCAGGTCAGCGTCTTCTACGGACAAGGCTCGGGCGAACTCGCGCCCGCACGCCTGGCCGCGCGCGTGATCGAACTGTTCCCGCGCGGGCAGCAACTGATCAAGGACGGCTTCGTCGTCGCGATGTGGCGGCATCCGTTTCGCGGCTCGATGATCAAGGACGACCCCTGGGTAATGATCCCCGTCAGCGTCCCGTACATCAGCTTCGCACCCCATCCGGCGTGAGCCGGTGCTACCGAGCCGCGCTCACGCGGCACCTTCCTAACATTGGAGAATTGTCATGACCGCAGGCGCACTCGCCGGCACCAAGCTATTCATCGGCGGGACCGGCACGCTCGTGCCGTCACCCGACAACGTCCTCTGGGTCGAGGTTGGCAACATCTCGAACTTGGGTGTCTACGGCGGCACCAACTTCAACAAGATCGCGCTCGAAAGCATCGGCGACGGCTACACCCGCCAGCTCAAGGGCACGCAGCTCGCGCCGTCGTGCGACATCGTGCTCAACCGCGACGACACCGACGCCGGGCAGATCGCGTTCAAGGCCGCGTCCGCCGACCGCAACAGCAAATTTAACTTCAAGATCGAAGAGAACGACATCGGCTCGGGACTCAACCCGACGCGCACCGTCTTCAAGGGCCGCGTCTACGGCTACGCCACCGCAGGCGGCGGCGTGAACGATCTCAAAAAGATCAACACCTCGATCGAGATCGAGCCCGACACCATCATCCAGACGGCGGCGGCGTAACAAACCAACAACAATCAGGAGGAATTCTTCATGGCAGACGCAGCCAAGGAACAGGTGACCGAGAAGGCGGCAGCCAGCTCGGTCAACCTCGCCGATCTCAGCTCGAAGGCCGAGGACCAGGGCCAGGCGATGGAGGTCCGCCATCCCGGCACCGGCGAGGTCCTC
>DATMZL010001413.1:0-4850 GCA_035607075.1 Polyangia bacterium | reverse complement strand
CGGTTCCGGCGACGCGGGCCTGGTTCCGCCCCCGAAGCTGGGATTGCGGAACGTGTTCGAGGTCCTGGCCGACACGATCCTGGGCCTGATGGCCGGCGTGGTCGGCGAGAAGACGGCGAAGAAGTATCTGCCGCTGGTCGGCACGCTGTTCTTCTTCATCCTGTTCTCGAACCTGCTCGGGCTGATCCCGGGGTTCTTGCCGCCGACGGAGACGCTGAAGACGAACCTGGCGCTGTCGATCTCCGTGTTCGTGCTGAGCCACGTGTTCGGCGTGCGCGAGCACGGCCTCAAGTACTTCAAGCACTTCCTCGGACCGATCTGGTGGCTGATTCCGTTGATGCTGCCGATCGAGCTCATCAGCCACATCGCCCGCCCGGTTTCGTTGTCGATGCGTCTCATGGGCAACATCGTCGGCGACCACAAGCTGGTCGGGGTGTTCTTCGGCATCCTCCCGTTGCTGCTGCCGGTGCCGTTCATGGTGATGGGCGTGCTCGTGTGCGTGGTGCAGGCGGTCGTGTTCTCGCTGCTGACCACCGTGTACATCAGCCAGGCGGTCGCCCACGAAGAGCATTAGACGAAAGAGCTAGTAACCGGATCGATTCGCCGCTAATTTCCCGACCCAACACAAACGGAACCCTCTCCCAGCCCCTCTCCCGCTGCGCGGGCGAGGGATCACAAATTGATACGACCAGGAGCCCTCAAATGCGCCGCATGTCCAAGTTGTTCGCCCCTCTCGCCACCTTCGGCACCGCCGTGGCCGTCTTCCTGTCGGCGAACCCCGCGTTCGCGCAGGCTGCCGACGCCGTTCGCGCCGACCGCGACAAGTGGCTGGGCCTGGGCGCGGCGCTCGCGATCGGCCTGTCCGCGCTGGGCGGCGGCATCGGTCAGGGCCGCGCCGCCGGCTCGGCGGTCGAAGGCATCTCGCGCAACCCGCAGGCGTCGAACAAGATCTTCACGCCGATGATTCTCGGCCTCGCGCTCATCGAGTCGCTGGTCATCTACGGCCTCGTCATCGCGTTCCTTCTGTACGGCAAGATCGGTTAGTCGGCAGGTCTGGGGCGCCCGCACGAGGGCGCCCGCACGGATCCCTCACCCTAGCCCTCTCCCCGCCTCGCGGGCAGAGGGGATCAGATCCGACTACTCGTCGTCGGAGGACTTCGACGACGAGTCATCGGAGGACGAATCGTCGTCGTCCTTCGGCTCGGCGTGGCGGCGCCTGCTGCGCTTCGACGGCTTCACCGGCTCGTCGTCGCCGCCCGCCGCGCCGCCCTGCCCGTCCAGCACGACCTCGATACCGGCCCACGCGACGATGTAGCGATCGACAGCCCCGGTCACCGAACGGGTGTTCGAATCGGGCTTGAGGCTGATGCCGTATTGCCGCCAGTCGATGCCCGCGCGCGCCCCGATCGCGCCCGAAAGCTTGAACCCAACCGACCCCGACACGTCGATGCCGTACGACGACGCGTTGGGAAAGAACCGCGTCGACCGGAGGTGGTCGGCGCCCGATCCCGGGTCGAGCACCAGCAGGTAAGCAGCCGTGATGTCAGCCGCGACCGTCGGCGCCAGGATCAAGCGCGCGCCCAGCGCCGGCCGAACGAACTGGTAAGCGAGCTGCGGCAGATCCGTCATGCTCCCCTGCTGCGCGATCTCGAACACCTGCTGGCCGTAGGCCACCGACACGTTCGGGATGAACGTGCCGACGGGAATGCGGACCTTCACGCCGGCGAGGAAGTCGCGGAACTTGGTGGCGGCGTCCATCCCGTTCGCGAGCGTGGTCGCGACGCCGAAGCCGTAATCGAAGCGGCCGATGAGGCCGACGTTCGCAGCGAATCCGGACGTCCCGAACGCCGCCGGATAGAACTCGAGCCAGAGGCCGGTCTCGGGCCCCGGCGTCAGCTTGTAGGGCCCGAGGCCCGCGGCGCGCGCGTCGGCCGTCCAGGAGAGTTGGCGGAACATCGCCTTGGCGCCAAGCCCGAACTCGAGCGCGGACGCGATCGACGCGCCCGACTCTTCCTCGGAAGCCTTCGACGACACCGTCTCGACGGACTTGGACGACGCCTTGGATGATTCCCCGCCGCCCGACGCGCTGTCGTCGTCCGACGACGATGAAGCGGCCACCGGTGCGGCCTTCTTCTTCTTCGCGCTGCCGCCGAGGAGCTCGTCTTCCTTCGCGTCGTCGGTGGAATCGCTGCTGGCGGACGCGCTCTTGCCGGAATCGTCGTCGCCGGCATCGGAATCGTCGCTGCTGCTGCCGCTGTTCGCCTTGCTGGCGCCCGAGCTCGCGGGCCGCTTGCGCTTCTTCGCTTTCGCCAGCGTGACCGCGTGCCGCGGTCCGACCTTGGTCAGCAGCGCCGGCGCGTTTCCATCACCGACCGCGGCCGACGCATCGCTCCCTGAGGATGCCAGCGCGACCGCAACGACCAGTGCCCCGAACGAAAAGCTCTTCATGGCTTCACGACAGCGGAATCCCAGGTGTATGGCCATATCCGCTAAGTTCCGTGGCCCTCCGCGGACGGCGCAACTATTAGATGGGAACCCTGGGAGGGTTCCCAAACCCTCCCGCGATGCTACGCGGCGAGCAAAGCTCGCCGACTCCGCACGCGAGTTGCGCCTCCTGACGCCCCGCGCCCCCTCTTTCAGAGTTCGGCTTATTCGTCCGTGTCGGTCGACTTGACCGCCGGGCCCTTCTCCCCGCCCTCACCCTCCGCACCTTCCTCCGGTTCGGCTTCGCGCGGCGCGGCTTTCTTCGACTTCGCGGGCGCTTTGGCCGGAGCCGCTTCAGGGGCGCCGCCGCTGATACCGTCGAACACCAGCTCGAGGCCGCCCCACGCGGTGATGTAGCGGTCGACAGCCCCGCCCGCCTTGATCCCCATCTGGTTCGTCTTCCAGTGGAGGGCGACGCCTACCTGGCGGAAGTCGGCGCCGGCGCGGATGCCAATCATGTTCGCGAGCCGGAAGCCGACCGACAGCCCCGCCTCGAAACCGTAGGCGGTCGCGTCCGGGTACAGCGCGGGCGATGCGACCTCACCGGCCGCCTTGCCGAGCCCCATCACCAGCAGGTAACCGGCGCCCAGGTCCAGGTCGACCGCGGGCGTGAACTGAATGCGCGCGCCGGCGCCCAGGTGGGCAAGCGTGTAGTTGAAGTTCGGCCGGTCATTGGGCATCCCCGCGGCGGGAGACGGATCGAGGTGGAACTTCTGCATGCCGTACGCGGCCGCGACGTACGGGATGACGTTGCCGACCGGGATCCGGATTTTCAGGCCCGCGAGGAAGTCCTGGTACTTGGTCGTCAGCGTCTGCCCGGAGGGCGTCTTCGACGACGCGCCGATCCCGTAGTTGAAGGTGCCGAAGAGGCCGATGTTCGCGGCGAAGCCGTCGGTCGCGAACGCGGCCGGGTACGTCTCCAGCCACGCCCGCACTTCCGGTCCCGGCGACAGCGAGTAGGGCGCCAGCATGCCCATGTCCTCGGTCCACGACAGGTTGCGGAACAGCGCCGCGCCGCCGACGCCGAACTGCAGCGCCACGAGGCCGCCACCGCCCTCTTCTTCTTCCTTCGCCGGCTTCGGGGCCTTGGACGGCGCCTTCTTGACCGGCGCTTCCTCTGCCTCAGGGGCGGGCGGCGGCGTCTTCGCCTTCTCCTCGCTCTCCTCCTCCGCGGGCGCCTTCTTCGACGAGGACGACTTCTCTTCCGCCTCGTCGGACTCGGACTCGTCAGCAGGCGCCGCCGACTTCGACTTGCTGCTGGCGGCGGGCGTCTTGTGCTTCGCCGGCTTCTTCTTCTTCTTCGCCTCTGCAGACAGCGAAACCAGCAGCACCAGCATCGCGACAAAAATCGCGAGCGCGCGCGTGCAGGCCAATCGAATCGATGTCGGCGGCGCTCGGCGGGGTCGGCGGGTCGGCAACAGGGATACTCATACCCCAATTCCGCGCCGAATAGATCTTGTTGACGATCGCCCCGACGAAAAAACTGACGGCCGTAACAATTGAAAACCGGCTCACGAAACGCGTGCCCGCCAACGATTGTGAAATAATTTCCGTCGGTTTTAGCGAGAACGCGAATCGCCGGCGTTGCGCGGACATCGTTTCCTTCTAGCGGGTAGTGCTGCGGTCGCCTTCTAAGCGGGGCAGTGCTCCGGTCGCCTTCTAAGCGGGGCGGCGCACCGCTCGCTCCGGGGTCCTGTCGCTCCGGCCGCCTCCCCGCCCAAAACTTTTCGGCGGGTCGTGGGCTTACGTAAAGTTACCTTGCTCATCACAAGTCGGATCGGCAGGGGTCCCCCCTGCCCGCGCCGAAAAGTTCCGGTCGGGTCCCCTCCATCGCGCCACCCCTCGCTCGCTATACGCCGCCGGTATGTCGACGCGATCTTTTCTTGAAGCTCCAATTGAGACGATCGAGTGGAACTGTCGGCAGTGCGAAGGGAGCTGAATTGGGTGGCGCGGTGGAGGGGCCCCCGACGGGACTTTTTCGGCGCGGGGACGGGGGAGCCGTCCCGATCGAACGTATGACGAGCAAGGTAACTTTGCGTAAGACCTCGACCCGCCGAAAAAGTTTCGGCGGGGAGGCGCCGGAGCGACAGGACCCGTTCAGCGACCGGAGCACTGCCCCGCTTAGAAGGACGATTACCCCGAGCGAAGCGACCTAGCCGGAGACGCCGTTCAGCGCGGCGTTGACAACCTTTCCACCCGCCGTCGAGATGAAGTCGCCCGCGAGCTGGGTCGAGGGGATGCCGAGGGCGACGCCCAGCGTGCGCGCCGCAGAGACGTGCGTCTGCGTCGCCGCGATGTCGCCGGTCGCCGACGCCGCGCCGCTCGTCGAGTCGATCGGCGACGCCTGCAAGGCGTTGTTGCTCCCC
>DATMZL010001647.1:0-2469 GCA_035607075.1 Polyangia bacterium | reverse complement strand
CCGCTGCCGTTCAGGCTGGTGACCGCGTCCATCGTCTTGTCCTCGGCTTCCAGGCAGCCGCCCACGCAGCCGAAGATCTCCTGCGCCACCTTCGCCTGGGCGTCGGTGACGCCCGCGCCGCGCGCGATCACGGTCATACCTTCGCCGATCAGGCAGGGCGTGTTGGGCATTGCGCGCACGACCGCGCTCTGGGGCAGCCAGCCAGCCAGCTGATCCAGCCGGATGCCGGCGGCGATGCTGATCACCAGCTTGCCCGTCAGCGCCTTGGCGATCTCCGCGTCGCGCAGCAGGGGGCCGACCTCGTGCGGTTTGACGCAGACGAGCGCGACGTCGCCGGCGCGGACGGCCTCGCGGTTGTCGCTGGTCGTGCGGATGCCGTGCTTCTCGCGCAGCGCCTTGACCACCTCGGCGCGCCGGTCGGTCGCGAAGATCTGCGCCGGCTCGAGCCTTCCTGAACGCAGGATTCCCCGGACGATGGCCTCACCCATCGTCCCGCACCCGAGCACGGTCAGCGTCTGATTCTTGGCGAGCATGTGGTCCGTAATATGGCACAGCTCTCGCCGACGCATGCGACAGGTGGCCGGCGCTGTCGTCCGAGCCGGTGATGGCGGCGCCGCCCGCCACCCACTCAACCATGATGCTCACGGCTTCGATCGCTGCCGCCGTCGTTGTGTTCGGTCCCGCGCCGGCGCCGCCGTCTTCGAAAGGCGCCGCGCGCGGCGACGCAGTCCCCGCCGTGGTCTGGACCGCGGCGACCGCGGCGTCCGCCGTGACAGTCGAGGCGCGCATCGCGGAGGTGACCGTGTTCAGCGATCGCGCGCGCGTCAGGCGGCGCGGGCGCGCGCCGGGCGGCCCGGGCGTGCATGCGGTCCGCTTTCCGAGCCTGCCCGGGGCCGTCTTCCTCGACACGATCCGCGTGTCGGCGGCGGGCGGGCGCGTGCTGCGCGTCGAGGCGACGCCGCTGCCGCGCGAGCAGTCGTCAGTGGCGCAGGCGAACAAGCTGCTCGACGCCCTGGACATCGTCGCCGATCGGCTGGCGGAGGTGGACGATCGGCGAGCGACCGACGACTGGGAGGTCGGCTTCCTGCGGGCGCTCGCGCCGGCGCCGCTGGTTTCCGAGGAGAAGCGCGAAGGACGCAAGAATCCACCCGCGGACGTCGCTTCGTGGTGGAAGGCGCTCGACTTCATCAGTGACCGCACGCGCGCCGCCAGCGGACAGATCCTGCGTGCGCAGAGCGAACGCGCCCAGCTGGTCAAGGAGAAGGAGAAGCTGCTCGCCGACTACAAGGCGCTGGACCGTGGCGGCCTCGCGGACCGCATCGTCGACGTCGTCGCGATCGTCGACATGGGCGAAGCGACAGGGCTGGAGCTGGAGTACTTCGTTCCCGGCGCGCGCTGGAAGCCGGCGTACGACCTGCACTTCGCGTCGGCCACCGGACAGATTCACATCGAGACCGCGGGCGTCGTCGAGCAGACCACCGGCGAGGACTGGACGGAGGTCGCGCTGCTGCTGTCGACGGCGCGCCCGGGACGCGGGATCGACCTGCCCGAGCGCCTGGCCTGGACGCTCGGTGAGCGGAGCGAGTTCGTGCCGCAGCTTCACGAGCGCCGGCCGCCAGAGATCACTCTCGACCGCCGGGGCGACACCGAGAGCGACGGCGACGCCATTCCCGACACGATCGACCGTTGTCCGGATGAACCCGAGGATCACGACGGTGTCGGCGAGGACGACGGCTGCCCCGATCGCAACTTCACGAAAGGCGCGCAGCTGAGCGCCGACGAGCAGGAGATCAAGAACCTGCGGAGACAGATCAATGCGTCGAGGGGCGTGGTCGGCGGGCTGGTCGCTCCCGCGGAGCCGCCGCCGCCGGTGAAACCGGCGCCCGCCCGTGTTCCTGCGCCCGTGATGGCGGAGGCACCCGATCGGAAGTTCCTCAAGGGCCTGTTTTCGTTCGGCTCGGGAAGCAGCGAGAGCACGACGACGGTTCCGCTCGCGCTGAACGACCGGTTTACCCAGGACGAGCGCATTCAGTCGAATCCCTATCTGCCTGTCGTCAGCGCCGGCGGGTTCGACTTCGTCTATCGCGCGCCCACGCGCGCCACCATCCCCAGCTCGGACAAGAAGATGCGGGTGCCGGTCGCTTCGCAGACGTTCCAGACGGCCTTCTTTCACGAGGCGACACCAGGCATGGCGAAAACCGCGTTCCTGAAGGCGCGCGTCCGGAACGACGGCAAGCGGCCGTTGCTGCGCGGCCCGGTCTCGATCTTCGGCGACGGCGAGTTCGTCGCGGTAGGCGAGATCCAGACGACCGGGCCGGGCGGCGAGATCGAGCTGCCGCTGGGTGCCGATGCGAACGTTCGCATCGAACGCACCGTCGTCCCGAACACGAAGACCACCGGCCTCATCCTGAAATCCGACGAGACCAGCTACGACGTCGTGGTCCAGGTGGCCAACTACAAGAAGCAGAA
>DATMZL010001052.1:0-2958 GCA_035607075.1 Polyangia bacterium | reverse complement strand
GGGCGGGGGGGGGGGGTGGGATTTGACCCTCTGTGATGCTTCAACGGTCCTACGTGCGGTTCCTTCGCGAAATAGGTGCGTTCAGCCTGCACCGGCGCTACGTGCGCCACGCGCCGCGATTGTTTCTGCCGTGGGGTGGTCCGTTCAACGCGCCGTGACCCGGGTCGCCCGCTAGGGCGACAGGGCAGTTTTCGACGTCAATAGTCCGGTACATGTGTCGAACTACTGACGTCGCAACCCGCGCGTTTGCTGCGCGTAAGCCCGGCTTTGCACCTTTTTTCACAAGCAGACATTGACCGTGCCGGGTTCTCGGGTATTCTCCCGGCGTGGGACTGTTCGGGAACGGACACGGCGAGCGCCTAGCGGAGCTAGAGCGCCTTGTAGCGACACTGACGACACGTGTCGTGAAGGCGGAAGCGACTGCCGCCGAGTGTGCGGAACGCGCCTACCGGTACATGAAGAAAGCCGAGGCGCAATCGCGCCGCGACCTGGACGCGCGGTCGAATCAGGGCCAGGCGGCGGAAGCGGCCCCGTCGCCTGGTACTCCGCCCGAGCGTCCAGAACGCGGCGTGTGGGGAGCTCGTCGTCGGCGCGCGTTGCGCGGTCTGCGCGGCGACCCGGCGCTCGAGCTCAACGGCCACGACCAGGCGGAAGCCTGATGGCCTTCCTGCGGTCGTACAGCGAAGCCGGCGACCCGCCCGCGCGCACGCTTCGCGCCGGCCGACTCCAGCGGTCAACGATGCGCGGCACGGTTGCGACGGTCGCGCGCGCGCACGGCTTCCACAACAAGCGCGTCACCGCACGGCTGAATCGGCGGAACCTGGCGCACCTGCGCGCGATGGGGTTTGCGGGCGACCCGTTTTCCTTTCGCCTGCCCAAATTCGTGCGCAAGCTGTCACTCAAGAAAGTCGTGAAAGGCGTCGGCAACCTGGCGCGCGCTGCGCTGCCCATCGTCGCCCCGTTTATTCCTGGCGGGACGTTGCTCGGCGCAGTCACGGGCGCCCTGGCCGGCGGCGGGAGTCCTGAGTCGCCGGCGCCCGAGCTCGTCATGTCACCGATGCCGACGGGGACAGTCGGCGAAGTCTCGCGACAGGGCGCCTACTACGACCCGGCTCGAGGCTACGAAATCGAAGGCGTTGAAGTGCGCGCGCCGCGCTACCGCCCGCCCGTTGACGACTACTACGACGACGACGAGGACGAGGACTACGCGGGCGACGAGTACGACGACGAGGACGAGTACGACCAGGACCTGGCCGACTCCATGATTTACGACGAGGGTTATTGATGGCCTTCATGCGTCAGTACGGCTACAGCGGCGACCCGGGCCCGCGCCCGGCGCCGCGCCGAAAGAGTGCCGCCGCGGGCCCTCGCGCGAAGGCATCGCGCAAACGAGTCGTGCGCGCCCAGCGTGCGACGAGGGGGAAGCAGGGGGCGCCCAAGGGACCGGGCAAGAAAAAGAGCGGCGGCCTCGACTTAGCAGCGCTCGGTAGGGACCGCATCGGCGGAGTGCTCGACCAATTGCGCAGCGGCAACCTCGCGGCCGCGGCCGGACAGGCGGTGCTCGGAACCGGCCGCAAAGTCGGCGGCGGCGGAGGCGGCGGCCACCGGACCCGGAATCCGGCCAACGTCAAGGCTCTCCGCCGCGCGCTCTCTCGAGTCGAAGGATTCGGGCGCCTGGTGAAGCGCGTCAATCGGATGCTACCGAGCTCGCACAAATTCTCGGTCCATCCGGTCATGAAGCACAAGCGTCGGAAGCGCGCGTGACGTTGAGCATCGGCAGCAGGGTGCGCATCGCGCGCGACGCAATCGGGGCGCTCGACTTCAACCCCGGGGGAATCGTCGTTGAAATCGACTACGGCGGCGTGACTGTCGAAGTCGGGGAGCTCGTCGGCGACCAGGTGGTGCCGCTCCACTTCCGCGCCCGAGTGAAGGAATCGGACCTGGAAGCACTGGAGGATTGATTCAATGCCCACCATCTCGAAGCGGTTCAGCATGGCGACCAACACGACGGTCGACAACGCCCTCGCGGCGTCTCAGTACGAATTCGCGCCGTTCGACGGCACCATCGAAGTCGGCATTTTCTCCGACAAGAACCTCGTGACGACGGCGATTTTCAGCGGCCCTGACGTCCTGGCCGAGCCTGGCACGGCGGTGCCGTTCGGTGCGGCGGAAGCCCTGCCGCAGTACCCGGACCACTACCACTGGGAGGATGAAGTCGCGCAGGGCGACCGGCTCAAGGTGTCTCTCGTGAACGCGAACGCGGGCACGGCCCTGGTGAACGTCATCCTGCGACTGACCCCGGCGTAATCGTGGCGCCAGGACTGCGCACCGGCCTTCGAGCTCGGGGACTTCCTCGAGCTCGTCCTTCGCCGGAAACGAACATCATCCAGAATCCGGGGATGACGCGCGGAATTCAGCGCGTCGCCGGCTTGCGCCAGGCGCACATCGCGCCGGCCCTGACCGAAGGACTAACGCCCGTCATCATCGCGGGCGATGTGCGCGAGGACCCGCGCACGATGCTGCCCGAGTCGTTCGCGGCGGTGATTGAAATCGTGCCTGACGGAACCAACGTCAAGCGCGCCGTGTTCGCGAATATCCTGACCTCGGACCGCGTGTGCGTGCTGCGTCGGCTCCACGTGTACGGCGCAATCGACTGGTGGGCGAACGGCGCCGGCAACGTCGTGGAGTACGTGTATGACCTTCAGCCGAATACGGGCACGGTGTGGAACATCACCGCGAAGGGCCAGCGCCTGGTGAACGGCTACCAGAGTCAGGTGCTCGGCGGAGCTCCACCGCAGGTTCCTGGAGGCCTGGATATCTCCTTCCCCTCGCCCAAGCCGTCATGCAACGGCTTCCACACTCCCGCGCTCAACGGCATCGCCGGCGCCTACATTTGGCACGGCATCATGGGGAACGCCGCGGGCCCGGAAATCCTCGAGGACTTCAATTCGACTTCCG
>DATMZL010001009.1:0-4078 GCA_035607075.1 Polyangia bacterium | reverse complement strand
AAGATCGTCCTGCGCAACACCGCGCCGGTGCCGCAGCCGGTCGGCCCCGCCCCGGATCCCAACACCGACGGCACGGTCATGCAGTTCACCGTGGTCAACAGCGTGTCGGTGCCGCCCAAGACGATCCCGACCAACCTGGGCCCGCAGGTTGCGACGCTCACGTCCGACCGGCCGACGCGCCGCTTGATCCAGAACGTCGAGACGGATGATGCGGGCCGCGTGCTGCAGGCGGAGCTGGACGGTCAGCTGTTCCACGAGCTGACCACCGAGCTGCCCACGGTCGGGGCGACCGAGGACTGGCAGTTCATCAACACCACGCCGCTGGATCACAACAAGCACATCCACCTGATCCAGTTCCTGGTGATCGCCCGGACGCCCATCAACGCCCAAGGCATGGGCGGCTATCTCGAGCGCTGGCGCGCGGTCAACGGAAACCCGCCCTTCGATCATCCCACGTTGAAGCTGGATCCCGAGCCCTTCCGCACCGGGCCGGACGAGCCGCCGCACCCCGAGGAGAGCGGCTGGAAGGACACCATCTTCACGCCGACTGACCACGTGACGCGCCTGCGCGTCCGCTGGGCCATCCAGACGCCGGCCCCGGGAAGCACGCTCGGCACCAACACCTTCCCGATCAACCCGCTGTTCGGCATCGGCTACATCTGGCACTGCCACCTCCTCGAGCACGAGGACAACGAGATGATGCGGCCTCTGACCGTCATCCCGCTGTGGGCGCCGGGCGTCGCCTATCCGGTCGGCTTCCGCGGCAACCCGGGCGTCACCCGCGGCCTGGTCGACTTCGACGGGGTCGACTACCAGTCGCGCGTCGCGCACACCTCGACGGCGAGCCAGCCGCCCCCCACGCGTCCCGACTTGTGGGAGCGCATCAACAACCAGAACGGCGACTGGGCGGTGCAGACCATCTACCAGGTGGGCGACCGCGTGTTCTTCAACGGCGAAGCCAACGTGTTCCGTGCGCTGCAGCAGCATCAGGCGACGCCCGCGAACGGCCCGCCGAACCCGGCGTTCTGGGAGCGGGTGCTGTAAGGAGAGGCGGACCGCGTGAACGGCGGATCCCGTTCGACTGCGGCGGGCGTCAACACCCGGGTGTTCGCCACCAGGCTGCTGCTGGTGGCGATCGCCGCGGGCGGTCTCGTCGTTGCGGTGGTCGCGCGTAGGGGCAGCAATGCCCCTGCGGCGGCCGCCGCTTCGGCGCGTCCGTCGTTCGCCTGCCCGATGCACCCGGAGGTGACGTCGTCGTCTCCGGGTGATTGTCCAATCTGCCGCATGGCGCTCGAGCCGATCGCGAACACCGCGCAGGGAGAGACGGCGACGGAGCCGGCGGCGCTGCAGCTCGCCACGGTGTCGCAGGAGCTGCGCGCGTTCGACGCCGTGTCGCGGGTCAAGCGCTTCCCGCTGGCGCAGGAGATGCGCTTTGCCGCCTGGGCCGAGAGCCCGGACGCGGGTATCGCGCTGGTTTATAAAGATCAGGCACAGCTGCTGGTTGCCGGCGAGGAGGGCCAGTTCTGGTCGCTCGCCACGCCTGGCCCCGGCATCGCGGTGCGCGTCGGCGACGAGCCGCCCGAGCCGTGGGACGGATCGACCGTGCGCGTCCGATTCCGCGCCGCCTCCCGGGTGACGCTGCCGGCGAACGGCACCGGGTCGGTGAAGTTCGCAACCCGAGAGCGCAAGGATCTGGTCGTCCGAGAAGGCGCCGTCTTGCGATCGCCGGAAGGACCCTATGTTCTGGTCGCCACCAACGATCGGCACACGCTGACCAAGCGCCGCATCGAGATCGGCAGCATCGTGTACGGCTACGCCTCCGTCCTCTCCGGGCTGAAGGAGGACGAGTGGGTCATCGCGTTGCACGCGTTCCCGCTGGACACCGCCCGGCGCCGCGGCTGGAGGGCACCGGAATGATCACCCGCATCGTCGCCGTCTGCGCGCGGCGTCCCTATGTCGTGCTGGCGGCCGCGGCGCTGACGGCGGTCGCCGGCTACGCGTCACAACGCGGCCTGGCGCGCGACGCGATCCCGGATCTATCCAATCCGCAGCTGGTGCTGGTCGCGGAATGGATGGGGCACGCCGCGCCCGAGGTCGCCGCGCAGGTGACCGAAGCCGTGACCGGCGCGCTCGCGGGCGTGCCCGGCTCGACGGCGGTGCGCGGCTCGTCGATGGCGGACATGGCGTACGTCGACGTCGAATTCAAGTCGGAAGCGGCGCTTCCCACCGGCCGCGCCGAGATCATCCGCCGTGTCGATGCGCTCCGCCCGCGGCTGCCCGCCGCCGTTCACATCCAGGTCGGCCCCGAGGCGTCGGCGACTGGCTGGGTGCTGCAGTACGCGATGCGTCCGCCGGAGGGCAAGAAGCCGATGCCGATGGGCGAGGCGAAACATCGCGGACCGGGCGCGGAGATCCGCCCGCTGCGCGAGTTCCAGGACAAGGTGCTGCGCCCCGCGCTGGTGGGGATCCCGGGGGTCGCCGAGGTCGCGACGCTGGGGGGCGAGCGCGAAGAGGTGGTCGTCCAGACCACCGACGCCGAGCTGCGGGCCGCCGGCGCCGCCCTTTCGGATGTGGCGATAGCGCTGCGGGCGCGGCTCGACCGCGCGCCCCGGCCGACCGCGCCGCACGATCTCGAACACGACCCGGTGCTCGGCAAGCTGACGCGCATCAGCGTCCAGCCCGCGATGTCAGGCGGCGCCGCCGACGTCAACGGGTGGTGGCCCATCGTGGTCGGCATCGTGATCGCGAAGCGCGGCGCAGATCCGACCGCGGTCATCGCGCAGGTCAAGGAGGTCATCGAGAGTCATCGCAAGGAGATGCCCGAGTTCGCGCGGCTGGGTGTGCTCTACGACCGCTCGGAGCTGGCGGGGCGGGTCGAGAAGACGTTGCTGCGCGCGGTCGCCGAGGAGGTGGCCGTCGTGGCGCTGGTGGTGCTGCTGTTCCTGCTGCACTGGCGCAGCGCTCTGGTGCCGATGGTGACGTTGCCGCTGGTCGTGCTGCTGACGTTCGCGGCGATGCGGCTTTTCGGCATCCCCGCCACGATCATGAGCCTGGGCGGCATCGCCATCGCGCTCGGGATGGCGGTCGACGCCGAGCTGGTGGCGCTGGAGGCATGCCACCGGCGGCTGGAGACGGATCCCGGCGGGACCTCGGGCGTCAGCTTGTGGCGCCGGCGCCGGTTGGTAGCGGCGGCGGGCGCGTTTGCGCCGGCGATCCTGACGTCCCTGTTGATCGCCGCGCTGGCATTCATCCCGGTGTTCGCGTTCGGCGGCGAGACCGGTCGCCTGCTGCGTCCGCTGGCGGTCACCAAGACCCTGGTCATCCTGCTGGCGGCGGTCGTCACCCTGACCGTCGCGCCCGCGCTGCGCGACCGCCTGCTGCGCGGAGGCATTCGGCCCGAGCTCGGCAACCCGCTGACGCGCACGCTGGTGCGCGCGTATCGGCCGTTCGTACACTTCGCGCTGCAGCGGCCCGCCCTCACGCTCCTGACCGCCGGGTTGGCGGCGCTGTCGTGCCTGCCGATTGTTTCGCGGCTGGGGAGCGAATTCCTGCCGCGCCTCGACGAAGGCGACCTCTTCTACATGCCGACCACCGCGCCGGGCCTCAGCCACGACGACGCGCCCTTCGAGCTCGCGACGCAAAATCGCCTCATCGCGAAACAGCCGGGCGTCGAAGCCGTGTACGGCAAGATCGGCCGCGCAGAGACCGCGACCGATCCGGCGCCGCTGTCGATGGCGGAGACGACGGTCCGGCTCAAGCCGCGTTCCGAGTGGCCGCGCGTCGAGACGAGACGGTGGTATTCGGGTTGGGCCCCCCGTCCCCTCAAACGCGTGCTGGGGCTCATCTGGCCCGAGCGCCGGCCGATGACGACTGGCGAGCTGATCGACAGCCTGGATAGCAAGGCGCGCGTGCCGGGCTGGACGAACGCGTGGACGGCGCCGGTGCGCGCGCGCATCGACATGATGGCGACCGGCGTACGAACCCCGGTCGGGATCCGGATCCTCGCTCCCACGACGGCGCGTCTGGACGCGCTGGGATCGGCGGTCCAGACCGCAGCGGCGCGCGTGCCGGGCACGCG
>DATMZL010000477.1:0-3137 GCA_035607075.1 Polyangia bacterium | reverse complement strand
ATCAGTTTCGCCTGGTCACGTCGGCCCGCGCCGATCGCTACGACATCCCGAACGACGAAGAACTTCAGGCCTCGGGGGTGCGCGACCGCGAACGGGAACAGGATACGTTCGTCAATCTTTCGTGGGTGCGCACGCTCTCCCCCGATTCGCTGCTCACCGCCGCCCCGTTCTTCCACGCCAACACCGCCCGCTTCGACGGCGGCGCGGACGATCCCATTGTGACCACGGATCACCGCTCTTCACGCTACGCCGGCGGCCAGTTGCGTTACGCGCTCACGCTCGGCCGGCATGAGGCCCGAATCGGCGCCTTTGCATTCAGCGAACGCGATTCCACCCTCTTCGGGCTGCGGGCGAACGACGGCAGCGGAGTGGCGCTGGCGCAGAGCCAGAAGGTCGGCGGCACCGTGGAATCGTTGTTCGCCGAGGATGAGTACAACGCGTCGTCGTGGCTAACGGTGAGGGCGGGAGTGCGCTACACGCGCTTTCGCGCGGGCCTGCACGAGTCGGCCCTCAGCCCGCGCGCCGGGGCCTCGATCCACCTGCCCGGCACGAGCGCCGTTCTTCGCGCGTCGTACGGCTCCTACTATCAGGAGCCGCCGCTCTCCACCGTCTCCGGTCCGCTCCTCCAGTTCGCGCTCGATCAGGGGTTCGGGTTCCTGCCGCTCCACGGCGAGCGCGATCGCCAGGCCGAAGTCGGGATCGGAATCCCCGTCGGCGGCTGGACCGTCGATGCGGCGGCATTCCGCACGAACGCCCGCAACTTCTTCGATCACGACGCCCTCGGCAACTCGAACATCTTCTTCCCGCTGACGATCGACCGCGTCTTCATCCGCGGCTTCGAGGCGACGGTGCAGTCTCCTCAGCTCGCCGGACGTGCCCGCGTTCACCTTGCCTACTCGCACCAGACCGTCAAAGGCGAAGGCGGTGTGGCCGGCGGACTTACCGACTTCACGCCGCCGGAAGAGGGTCGTTTCTTCCTCGATCATGACCAGCGGGAGACGCTCAGCGCCGGCGCCACCGTGCAACTGCCGCGCGGCTCCTGGATCGGCGGAAATCTCAACTACGGTTCCGGCTTCCTGAACGGCGACGGCCCGGATCACCTTCCGGGCCACACCACGATCGACCTCGCCGCCGGCACTCGCTGGAACGACTGGTCATTCAAGCTGACCGCCGTCAACCTCTTCGACAAACGCTACCTGCTCGATCGGAGCAACACCTTCGGAGGAACGCATTACAACGAGGCGCGCGAGATATCGGTCCAGGTCGATCGGAGGTTCGGTTACTGACCGCGGAGGGGAGGCCCGTCCGCGGCGATGCTCTTCCGGCGAAGGGAAAATTCCTCGCCCCGAACCAAAATTCGTTCTTCCGAACCAAAATTCGTTCTGCGATAACGCTTTAGCGTTCCTTCAGAACAGTATAGAGTTCTGCGATAATGCTTTAGCGTTGCTTCAGAACAGTATAGAGTTCTGCGATAACGCTTTAGCGTTCCTTCAGAACCGTATAGTGTTCTGCAAGAACACATTTTGGTTCTCGCAGAACACTATCTTGTTCTGAAAGAGGCAATTTCCGCTCTTTCAGAACGCTATAGCGTTGTTCGGGATCCGAGCGCGGCAGCAGTCGCGCGGAGATCATCAGGATGGAAGGATCTCCGACGAGCGGGCGCGTAGCGCGGCGGTACACTTCCGGTGTGAGACATTTCTGCATCACTGCATTCGTGTTGATCGCCGGTACCGCCGCATTGTACGCCCAAACGAGCGATCTGCCGATGGAGCAGGCATCGGGGACAGGTCGAAATCCGGATGCGGCGCCGATGTCGATGCTGATGACTTCCGCGGGAAGGTGGACGCTGGCGCTGCACGCGCAGGCATTTCTCGATCGGGCGAACGACTCGGGACCGCGCGGCGGGGAGAAGACGTTCTCGACGAATTGGATGATGGGGACGGCGTCGCGGCCCCTAGGCGGCGGCACGCTGGCCTTGCGCACGATGCTCAGCCTCGAGCCGGCCACGATCTCGCAGCGAAAGTATCCCGAGCTCTTTCAGACCGGCGAGACCGCTTTCGGCAAGCAGCTCATCGACGGACAGCACCCGCACGATTTCTTCATGGAGCTCGCCGCCGAATACGTGCATCCGATCGGACGGGCCACCGGCTATCTCTACCTGGCACCGGTCGGCGATCCCGCCATCGGCCCGGTCGCCTTTCCGCACCGCGAGTCGGCCATGGAGTTGCCCCAGGCTCCGATCGGCCATCACTTCGAGGATTCGACGCACATCGCCTACGACGTGATCACTGCTGGCGTCGTCGAGGGACCGGTCACGCTCGAAGCAAGCGCGTTTCACGGAGGGGAGCCTGACGAAAACCGCTGGAATGTCGAGAGTGGACCGATCAACTCGTGGGCCGCAAGGCTGCGCATCCGGCCGGCGCGGTCACTCGACTTTCAGCTCTCTCATGCCTGGTTGACGAAGCCAGAACGGATCGAGCCCGGCTACGCCACGCGCACCACCGCCTCGCTCAGCTACTCTCTTCAACGCTCGCTTCTGGCCTGGAGCACCACGCTGGCATGGGGCCACGTTTACAAGGAAGTTCATGACCGCGAGCTCAACGCCTGGCTCGCGGAAAGCAACCTGCGGCTGTTTTCGCGAAATCATCTGACCATCCGCGCGGAGTCGGTCGACAAAGACGAACTGTTCCCGCATCCGGTTCTCACCGTCGTGCCGCGCCCCGCGCTTCCCGTTCGCGTCTTTCTGGTTGAGGCCTATACCGCCGGCTACACGTTTGACTTGATTCGGACGGCCACCAGCACCACCGGCATCGGCGCGAACGTGACGCGCTACATCTTCCCGACGATTCTTCGCGGGTTCTACGGCGCGCATCCACACAGCGTGATCGTCTATCTACGCTTCCGCCTCGGCGCGGATATGACGATGTGATCAGTGCCTTGCGGCGCGCCCGGTCCCCATCAACAGGCGCCTGCCGAGCACATTGCGGGGAAGCCGGGGTTAGCCTGCATTTCTCAAACTCACACTTGAATTGTTCCCTCGAGAGCTTGCCACTCCCTTCGTCGAGAGCCCTTCTCCCCCCACGGTTTCTTGTGGGGGGAGAAGAGCCTGCCCTGAGCGAGCGAAGCGAGTCGAAGGG
>DATMZL010000705.1:0-2101 GCA_035607075.1 Polyangia bacterium | reverse complement strand
CGGCCCGGCCGCCGGGCCTGCGCTGGGCGGCTGGATCCTCGACAACTACGCCTGGCCGTGGATCTTCTACATCAACCTGCCGATCGGCCTGCTCGGCGTCTTCATGGTGTCGCGCTTCGTGCACGAGCCCGACGACATTCGCCGCGAGAATCACGCGCGCGCCGAGGCGCAGCGCAAGAACCTGGACTGGCAGAGCATCGTCCTGATGACGATCGACCTGGCCTCGCTGCAGTACGTGCTGGAGGAGGGGAGCCGCAACGACTGGTTTGCCTCGCACGCGATCGCGATCGCGTCGTTCGTCGCCGTGTTCGTGCTGGCCGCGTTCGTGATTCGCGAGCTGACCGCGCCCGTGCCGGCGGTCGACCTGTCGCTGTTCAAGGATCGGACCTTCTTGTCCGGGACGCTGATCGGCGCCGTGATGTTCGCGATCCTGATGTCGATCACCTTCTTGCTGCCGCTGTTCATGCAGCAGCTGCTCGGGTTCCCGGCCCTCGACGCGGGCGAGGCGCTGATGCCGCGCGCGCTCGCGATGATGATCGGCATCCCGCTTGTGGGCCGCCTGTACAACCGCGTGCAGCCGCGCGTCCTGATCATCATCGGCGTGTTGCTGGTCGCGTTCAGCGCCTACCTGATGTCGCATTACACGCTGGCGACCAGCGCGCGCTCGGTGGTCACGGCGATCATGATCCAGGGCTTCGGCTTCGCGTCGATCTTCGTGCCGCTGACGACTGTCGCGCTGGCGCACATCCCGCGCTACCGCCTGACCGATGCGACCGGGCTGAATTCGCTGTTGCGCCAGATAGGCGGGTCGCTGGGGCTGGCGGCGTTCGCGACGTTGCTGCCGAAGTTCATGGTCGCGGCCCGTACCGGGCTGGCGGCCCACGCGGATCCGGGACGGCCCGAGATGATCGCGCGGCTCGCGGCGATGCAAGCCGGGTTGATGTCGCACGGCCTGGACGCCGGCGCGGCCCGCAGCGCCGCCGCCCGCATCCTCGACGGGACGCTGGCGCAGCAGGCCTCCGTCCTCGCGTTCGAGCGGATGTTCCTGATCGCCGGGATCGCCTTCTTGTTTGTCATTCCGCTGGCGCTGCTGTTGCGCCGCCCGAAGAGCGTCGCGAAAGCCAAGATGGAAGACCTTCATTAGATGACGTGCACCAGAAAGAGGACGTGATGGAAACCGCGCAGAAGCTACAGACCGCACCGAGCAACGACATCGGCGATCCGAAGGCTGCGGCGCCGAAGCGTCGTTCCCGCCGCCCCTTCGTGATCCTGGGCGTGATCGCAGCGGTCGCCGTCTCGGCGTTCAGCGCCTACACGCTGCTGACCGCCGGGCGCGAGAGCACGGACGACGCGCAGGTGGCGGCCGACGTCGTGCCCGTGTCGGCGCGTGTCTCCGGCGTGGTCGCGCGGATCGCGATTCACGACAACCAGGCGGTCCGGCGCGGCGACCTGCTCGTCGAGCTGGACGCGGCCGACGCACGCGCGCGCGTCCAGCAGGCCGAGGCGGAGCTGGCGACCGCGCAGGCGCAAGCGGCCGCCGCCGGCGCGCAGGTCACGATCGTCCAGGCGACGTCGAAGGGCGGGCTGACAAGCGCGCGCGCCGCGCTCAGCGGATCGACGGCGGGTGTCGGCAGCGCCTCCGCGCAGATCGCCGCCGCGCGCGCGGCCAGCGCACGCGCCGACGCCGAAGTGCGCAAGACCGAGATCGACCTCGGTCGCGCGCGCACGCTGCGCAAGGCGGAGGCGATCCCGCAGGAACGCCTGGACAGCGCGCAGATCGCCTACGAGGCGGCGCGGGCGGCGAAGGCCGAAGCCGACGCGCAGGTGGCGCTGGCGGAGGACGCGCGGCGGGGCGCGGAGAGCCGGGTATTCGAAGCGCGCGGCCGTCTGAACCAGAGCACGCCGGTCGCGCCGCAGATCGACGCGGCCCGCGCCGGCGCCGCGCTGGCGGCGGCGCGCGTTCGCAGCGCGGAGGCGGCGCTGACGCTCGCCAAGCTGCAGCTCGACTACACCCGCATCGTCGCGCCGGCCGACGGGTTCGCGTCGAAGCTGGCGGTGCACGAGGGACAGCTGGTCGTCGTCGGCCAGCCGGTCGTCGAGG
>DATMZL010001251.1:0-3655 GCA_035607075.1 Polyangia bacterium | reverse complement strand
CCGCCGACAGTTGCAGCGCCCTGAGATCGCGGTCGGTCTGCGCCCAGCCGATCGCGAGCTGGAAGCCGTGTACGCGCTGCGATCGATCGGCGACGAACCCGAACGAGAAGCCGTGCACGTTGGCGTTCTTGTCGGCCGAGGTCGGAAACAGCGTCAGCTTGTAGGACACCGGCTCCGTCATCGGGGGCGGCGGCGCGGCGGCCGTCGCCGTTGCGGCCGGTTCGCCTGGTTGCGCGGGCAGATCGTCGCCGCGCGCAACCGCGACCTCGCGCGGGCCCGCCGCGTGGAACGCGGCGGCTGCCAGCGGCGTGTGCGTGCCGGCGGTGAGCGCGACGTTCGCCTGGAAGATGGTGCTGCCGCTGTCCATCGCGACGACGTACGCGCCCGGTTCGAGGCCGAGCTCGATCGTGTTGCCGGCCGGTTTGCGCAGCTCGGCGACGAGCGCGCCGCTCGCCTCGCGCACGGTGATGCGACCACCCAGCTCGGGCGTCAGCACCAGGCCTGACTGCGTGCCGCGCACATCGGTGACGACCATGTCGCCGGTGCCCGCCAGGTCGAACTCGTAGGCGGCGTGCTGCGGTCCGGCCTGCGAGCGCTCGGTGCGCGCCAGCGTCTCCTGCGA
Source organism: Polyangia bacterium (assembly GCA_035607075.1). Classification (GTDB taxonomy): domain Bacteria; phylum Myxococcota_A; class Polyangia; order Fen-1088; family Fen-1088; genus JADGRB01. The sequence goes on along the minus strand of DATMZL010001251.1, from coordinate 3,033 downwards.
CGCGAACTGATACGCCTCCTGCAGCGTCACGCGCCGGTCCTGGTTCATGTCGGCGGCGCCGCGCAGGCCCGACACCAGGTAGTAAGTGAAGTAGGAAGCGGCGATGCGATCCGATTCCTGCGCGCGCTCGTCCGCGGCGCTGGAGGTGAGGAACGCGTGGCCGCGCATGTCCGTCGACGCGTCCATCAGGAAGGGCGCGCGCTTGACGCCGCCCTTGCGGCGCGTGAACGCGCCCGACGCGCACGAATCCAGGATCACGACGCGCAGGTCGGCGGGGGCGCGCTGCACGCGGGCGCGCAGCTCGTCGTAGCCGACGCGGTCCCGGCCGATCAGCAGGCCGTCCTCGTCGGAGTGCCCGGAGTAATAGACGAGCAGCTCGCGGCGGACGCCGGCGGTGGCGCCGGCGCGCAGCTTCTGCTCGATGTCCGCGAACGCAGCGTCGAACGCGGCGCGGTTGGCCGTCGACACGAACACGACGTCCTCGGCGGCGACGCCGCCCATCGTCTGGAGCACGCGTCCCATCGCGCGCGCGTCGCTGGCCGCGTAGCGCAGCTTCGTGCGCGACGGGCCGCCGTCGTCGACGCCCGCCAGCAGCACGAAGCGGCGCAGGCGCACCGTCGGTGCCTGCGTGGACGGCGGCGCGGGCGCCGCCGCCGCGAAGCTGGCGGTCGCGATCAGCAGGAGGCCGATCAGGAACAGGAGAAACAACGCCGCGGCGAGGGAGGGGAGCGGATTTCGCGTGGTCATGGCAACTCCTTCGTTCCGGCCGGCGCCTTGTCGAGCGCCAGCGAGATCTGTTCGAAACCGGGCGGAAGCGCCAGCGATTGCTTGCGCGCCGACGGTTGGGCTGCGAGCGCGCGCGCGGCCTCTGTCGCGGTAGCGACCGAGAACGGCGCCGTGGCGCGCACCAAGAAGAAGCGCTCGAAGCCGGGGGCGTCGTCCAGCTCGTACGAGGACGGCAGGCGAATCTCGTCCGGTATCGGCTTCAGCGTCGCTGCGCCAGCGCTGTTCTCCGGCCAATGCAGCGTCACCTTGCCGCCGCCGTCGATCGACAGCAGGACGCCATACCCACCGACGCGGCTGCGATACGCCAGCTGCAAGAGATCGCCGCGCGCGGCGCGCGCACCGTCGCGCAGCCGTTCGTCACCGGCCGCGGCGTGGCGGTAAACGTAGAGCCGCGGCGTAACCTCGCCGCCTTTGTCGATGATGCATTCGCCGTCGGGGCTCACGTAGTCGCATTTGGGCTGCCACGGCCGCGCCACCAGCAGCACCGCAGCCGCGGCGCCGACGAGCGCGAACGGCGCGCTCCAGAAGAACGCGCGCCGGCGGACCGGGCGTTCCGCCGCCGCGGCCCGCTCCGCACGCCGCTTGATCGCCGCCGCGGTCGGCGTGGCGGGAAGCTGCTCGAGGATCTCGCGGTTCGACGCGGCGACGACCGCCGCGATGTCGTCGGGCGAGCGGCCCTCGGCGGCCAGCCGGCGGCGCACGTCGGCGGCGGTCTCCGCGTCCAGCTCGCCCAGCGCCAGCCGTTCGAGCAACCAGTCGGGCACGTGTTTGTCGTTTTGCTGCATGACTACACTCCTTCGAGCTCCGCGAGACGTCCCTTCAAACCACGCAGGCGCTTGCGCACGCCCGACACCGACAGGCGCGATTCGCGCGCGACCTCTTCCAGCGTCATGCCGTCGACCAGGTGCATGAACGCGAGGCTGCGCGTCGACGCGGCCAGCGGGTCGTCGGCGCCGAACAGCTTCCCGAGCACGCTGCGCGCGAGCGTGCGCGACTCCGCGTCGCCGCCACCGCTGCCGTCGTCCGCCTGGGCGATGCGCAGCGCCAGATCATCATCTTCATGCGCGTCTTCCGGGCGCCGCTTCTCGCCGCGCAGCCGGTTCAGGCAGACGTTGGTGGCGACCCGCAGCAGCAGCGCGCCGGGCGCCTCGTCGCGCAGCCGATCCTCGTTGCGGATCAGCGACACGAACACGTCCTGCATCGCGTCCTCGGCTTTGGCCGGGTCGCGCAGCAGCGTGCGGCACCGCCTCAGGACCATCGGTCCGTACCGCAGGTAGTGGCTTTCGACGTCCAGCGCCAAGTCCGGTTTGCCTCCCTCATACACCCTCAACACCGGCCGGCGGCGGATGTGTCACCCGGTCGTCGAAAGTATTTTCAAGGGTGACAGCCAGCCTAGCCGGCGCCGCGAGCGGCGTACCTCGGCCGTGCTACCCTGATGCCGAGGGCGTCATGATCATCATCCTCGGCTTCGGGTTGCTGTTGTTGCTGCCGCAGCTGGCCGGTCTCCTGGTGACGCGGCTCGCGCCGCGTGCGACATGGGCGGCCTGGCCCGGCGCTGCGATCGCGGTGTTCGGCGTCGCCTTCTACTGGCTGATCTGGGCGCCCACGCGCGACGCCGGCGAGGTACAAACCCGCTGCGGAAACGGGTCGCTCGCCCTCGGCTTCGGCTTGCTCCTTGGCCTCTTCGTTCACCTCGGCGTCGGCGTGCTGTTCGGTCTTCTGGCGCGCCACCGTTCCGCGCGCCGCCCGCAGGCATGACGACGCCCGAGCGAGCCGCGCGGCTCGCCCGGGCGATCGATTCTTGAACTTCAGCTTCGCCGGTCCCGACTACTTGCGGTTGCCGGTGAACGCGAGGCTGCCGAACAGGCCGTTCATCTCGTCGTTCGGTCCAGCTGTGAAATAGATCTCGTCGGTCTCGAACCCGGCCTTGCCCGAGCCGAAGACCAGCGCCCACAGCCCGTCGATCACGAGCGGCTTGCCCGAGCCATCGCCCAGAGCGCCTTCCCACCGCGCGTCGATATGCACGTCCTTCACCGACAGGTTGAAGACGTTGATCATCCCGTCGCCGAAGTTGCCGATCGCGATGTCCACCGACACCTGATCGGCGTCGGGCGCGAACACCATGCCCCACGGCGAGTTCAGCTGGCCGCCCGAGATCAGCCGCTGCAGGAAGAACCCCTCGGCGGAAAACACGTCGACGAAGCCGTTGCCGGCGCCCTTCACGTCGTCCTCAGCTTTGTCGTCCTG
>DATMZL010001142.1:0-6778 GCA_035607075.1 Polyangia bacterium | reverse complement strand
TTGCCCTGCAGATCGGTGATCGTGACGATCGTGTTGTTGAAGGTCGACTGGATGTGGGCGATGCCGGTCGAGACGTCCTTGCGAACGCGCTTGCGACCGCCCTTGGCGCCCTTCTTCTCGGGTGCCTGCGAAGGCGATGCGGATCCGCTTGCTGCTTGTTGCTTGGCCATCGGCTGTTCCTCTTACTCGCTCGGCTTCACTTCGGTGGAGCGGCCGATACCGGACGCTTGGCCATCAGACCCTTGCGCGGACCCTTGCGCGTGCGCGCGTTGGTGTGCGTGCGCTGGCCGCGCACGGGAAGGCTCTTGCGGTGACGGAGGCCGCGGTAGCAGCCGAGGTCCATCAGGCGCTTGATGTTCATCGAGACCTCACGGCGCAGGTCACCTTCGACCTTGAGCTGACGCTGTTCGATCGTCTCGCGGATGCGGCGCGTTTCGTTGTCGTCGAGATCGTCCGTCCGCTTGTCCAGCGACACGTCGGCGGCCTTCAAGATCTCGCGCGCGAGCGCTTTGCCGATTCCGTAGATGTAAGTGAGCGCAATCTCCATCCGCTTGTTACGCGGAAGATCGACGCCTGCGAGTCGTGCCATCTGGTTTTACCCTTGCCTCTGCTTGTGCCGCTGGTTCTCGCAGATCACCCGCACGACACCACGACGGCGGATGACCTTGCATTTGTCACATACCGGTTTGACTGATGCTCTGACCTTCATCGAACGCTCCCGATATCACGAAATACCCGTAAGAAACGCATAAAAAACACACTCATGCCTTCGACAGCACGACCGGCCCGTCATCGGTGATGGCGACCGAGTGCTCGAAATGGGCGGAGAGGCTACCATCTTTGGTTACAGCCGTCCACCCGTCGTCTTTGACGAGCACTTCCGGCCCTCCGGCGTTGACCATCGGCTCGATGGCGACCACCAGACCCGGCGACAGACGCCTCCCCTTGCCGGCCTCGCCGTAGTTCGGGACGTGGGGTTCCTCGTGCATCTTCGTGCCGATGCCGTGGCCCACGAACTGGCGAACGACCGAATAGCCGTTGGATTCGGCGTGCGACTGGACGGCCCACCCGATGTCCCCGAGGCGCTTGCCCGGGACACAGACGGCGATGGCCCGCTCCAGGGCCTCGCGCGTGACCCGCATCAGCTTGGTGGCGGCGTCGCTGACCTTCCCGATCGGGATGGTCCGGGCCGAATCGCCGCACCAACCGTCCTTGAAGGCCCCGAAATCAATGGACAAGATGTCGCCGTCCTTCAGCACCACGTCCTTGCGGGGGATGCCGTGGACGACCACCTGGTTAACCGACGTGCAGAGGACGGCCGGGTAGCCGTGGTAGCCCAGGAAGGCCGATTCGCCCTTGAGCTGCTTCATCCGCTTGTCGGCGATGTCGTTCAGGTCCCAGGTCGACATGCCCGCCTTGGCGGCCGCCTCGAGCGTGTCGAGGACGTCGTTCACGATCAGGTTCGCCTCGCGAAGCTTGGCGATCTCGGACGCGCTCTTGAGCTGGATCGACATGGGCTTCAGCTCAACAGCACCGCCGCGTAGATGCGGCCGAAGATCTGGTCCATGTTGCCGTTGGCGTCGATCCGACGGACAGGCCAGTTGTTCTGCATGAAGTAGTCGAGGACGGGGCGCGTCTTGGCGTTGTACTCGCGCAACCGGTTGCGGATGATCTCCTCCGAATCGTCGCTGCGCTGGATCAGCGTGCCGCCGTCGCGATCGCAGACGCCGGCGCGGCGCGGCGGCTTCGCGACGACGTGATACGTCGCCTGGCAGCTCTCGCAGGTGCGCCGTCCGGAGATGCGCATCACCAGCTCCTCATCGGGGACGTCGAGGACGAGGATGTGGTCCAGCTTCTTGCCGCGCTCGGCGAGCATGCGGCCGAGGCCTTCCGCTTGCGGGACGGTCCGCGGAAAACCGTCGAGCAAGAACCCGCGCTCGGTGTCCGGCTTGACCAGCCGATCGGCGATGAGATCGAGAACCAGCTCATCCGGGACCAACTGCCCCTTGTCGATGAACTCCTTCGCCTTGGCGCCCAGAGGTGTGTACGACTGGATCGCGGCGCGCAGCATGTCCCCTGTCGCGATGTGCGGGATCTTGAATACCGCTGACAGTCGCACCGCCTGCGTCCCCTTACCCGCCCCTGGGGGTCCAAACAACAGAAGGTTCTCACTCAATGGCCCTGTCCGAGGCTCCGGCTCCTCAGCTGCTGACCGCGCCGGTGCCGCGTCCGCCACGGCCGCGGATGCGCGGTCCGCGTGGTCCGGTGAACCCCTCATAGTTCCGTGTGATGAGGTGCGATTCGATCTGCTGGACGGTATCGAGCGCGACACCCACGACGATCATGAGTCCGGTGCCGCCAAAGTAGAACGGCACCTTCATCTTTTCGTGCAGCAGAGATGGCAGCACGCAGATGGCCGAAATGTAGACCGCCCCACCGAAGGTGATGCGGGTCAGCACCTTGTTGATGTAGGTCGCGGTGGCGCGGCCGGGCCGGATGCCGGGGATGAAGCCGCCGTACTTCTTCATGTTGTCGGCGACGTCGACCGGGTTGAACGTGACCGCCGTGTAGAAGTAGCAGAAGAAGACGATCAGACCGACGTAGAGCAGGTTGTAACGCCAGTCGCCCGGGTGCAGGGCCTCCGAGATCCGCTGCATCCACGGCGTCTGGACGAACGACGCGATCTGCTGCGGGAACATCAGGATCGACGACGCGAAGATCGGCGGGATGACGCCGGCGGTGTTGACCTTCAGCGGCAGGTGGCTGGACTGGCCGCCGACGATCTTTCGCCCGACGACGCGCTTCGCGTACTGGACGGGTATCCGTCTTTGCCCGCGCTCGAAGAAGATGATCACCGCGACGACCAGCACGATGAGCAGGCCGATGACGGCCAGGTCGAAGGCGGAGATGTCGCCGGTCTTCGCCTTCGAGAACATGCGCACGGCGGCGTCCGGCATGTCGGTGACGATGCCCGCGAAGATGATCAGCGAGATGCCGTTGCCGATGCCGCGTTCGGTGATCTGCTCGCCCAGCCACATGATGAAGGCTGTGCCGGTGGTCAGCGAGACCATCGTCAGTATGCGGAAACCCCACCCGGGATCGGGGACGACGGAGCCGAACTGCTGGAAGCTGTGGTTCTGCCCTTCGAGCCAGCGCGCGATGAAGAACGACTGGATCAACGACAAGACCACGCACCCGTAGCGCGTGTACTGATTGAGCCGCCGCCGGCCCATCTCCCCTTCTTTCTGGATCTGCTCCAGCTTGGGGACGACGACGGTCAGCAGCTGCAAAATGATGGACGCGCTGATGTACGGCATGATGCCGAGCGCGAAGATCGACATCTGCTCGAGCGCGCCGCCCGAGAACATGTTGAACAGACCCAGGAACGTGCCCGAGGCCTGGTTCACGATCTTCGCCATGATCGTCCGGTTCACGCCCGGAACCGTGACGAACGCGCCGATCCGGTAGACCGCCAGCAGCGTCAGCGTGAAGAAGATCCGCCGACGCAGCTCCGGGATCTTGCCGATGTTCTGAAAGCCCGACGCCATGGGGTACCTGGTTTACGCTTTCTTACCCTGCCGCGGCGGCCTTGGCCGGCTTCGACGAGGGAATGAGCTCGGCGGTTCCGCCGGCCTTTTCGATCTTTTCCTTGGCCGACGTCGAGAACGCCGACGCCTTGATCAGCAGCTTCTTGGTGAGGTCGCCCTCGCCCAGGATCTTCACGCTCTCGTAGCTGCGCGGAACCATGCCCGCGCCCTGCAGCGCGGCCAGGTCGACCGTGCCCGAGGTGAAGCGCTTGGCGATCGCGCCGACGTTGACCGCGAACACCTCCGCGCGGAACGGGTTCTTGAACCCCTTCTTCGGGAAGCGGCGCTGCATCGGCATCTGACCGCCCTCGAAGCCGAAGCGCGCGCCGTGGTGGCCGGTGCGGGCTTTCTGGCCCTTGACGCCCTTGCCGGATTGCTCGCCCGTGCCCGAACCGGGACCGCGGCCGATGCGCTTGCGGTTGCGGGTCGCGCCGCGCGGGCCCTTCAGCGTGTGCAGTGTCGTTCCCATCGTCTACTCAGCTTTCTCCACCCGCACCATGTGCGAGACGGCGCGAATCATGCCACGCACCGCGAGATTGTCAGTCAACGTGACGGCAACACCCATCTTCGAGAGACCGAGGGCGTTGATCGTCCGCTTGGTCGGCTCGGGGCGGTTGATGCCGCTCCGGATCAAGGTCACGCGAATCTTCTTGGCCACGGCTAGTCCCTCACCTCTTCGAGTCGCTTGTCGCGGAGCTTGGCCGCCGCATCGGGGCTGCGCAACTGCTGAAGCGCATCGATGGTGGCGTGAATGACGTTGTGCGGGTTCGACGTGCCGATGCACTTGGTCAGGATGTCCTGCACGCCCGCGACCTCGAGCACGGGGCGCACGGCGCCGCCCGCGATGACGCCGGTGCCGGCGCTGGCGGGACGGAGGATGACCGCGCCCGCGCCGAAGTGTCCCTGCACCTCGTGCGGGATCGTTCCGCCGGCGAGCGGGATGTGGAACAGGTTCTTCTTCGCCTGCTCCGTCCCCTTGCGGATGGCCTCGGGAACCTCGTTGGCCTTGCCCAGGCCGGCGCCCACGTAGCCGCGCTGATCGCCGACGACGACGAGCGCAGAGAACGAGAAGCGGCGCCCGCCCTTGACGACCTTGGCGACGCGGTTGATGAACACCACGCTGTCGACGAGCTCGCCGACGTCTTCGTAATTGATTGCCATCTAGTTGACCTTTTCCTGTCTTCTCTGCGTCCTCAGAACTTCAGACCCGCTTCGCGCGCGCCGTCCGCCAGGGCCGAGATGCGGCCGTGGTACTTGTAGCCGGCACGGTCGAAGACGACCTTGTCGATTCCCTTTTCGAGGCACTGCTTAGCGATAGCAGCGCCCACCTTCTTGGCGCGCGCCTTCTTGTCAGGCTGCCTTTCGCCCTCGACGGCCAGCGCTTTGTCGGACACCGCGGTGAGCGTCCGGTTCTTCTGGTCGTCGATGACCTGCGCGTAGATGTGGCGCGTGCTGCGGAACACCGCGAGGCGCGGCCGCTCGGCCGTCCCCGCGACCCGCTTTCGGAGCGAACGGTGCCGCTTCTTGCGGCCTTCTTTTTTGAAACTGACGTCGATGAGCATGTGCGTGTGTTCCTTTTACCCGCCACCGCCACTGCCCGTGGCGCCGGCCTTACCGACCTTCTTCTTGATCACTTCCTCAACGTACTTCACGCCCTTGCCCTTGTACGGCTCGGGGGGGCGCAGCTCGCGCACCTGGGCCGCGGTCTGGCCGACCAGGTCACGATCCGCGCTGGTCAGCGTGAGGCGGTTCTTGTCGATCTTCGCGCTGACGCCCTTCGGCAGCTTGAACACCACCGGGTGCGAATAGCCGAGCGCCATCGTCATCGTGTCGCCGGCGACCTCGGCGCGGTAACCGACGCCGTTGATCTCCAGCTCGCGCGTCCACCCGTCGGTGACACCCTTGACCATGTTGGCCAGGTGCGCGCGCATCAGGCCGTGCTTGGCGCGGTTCTGGCGCTCGTCATCGGCGCGCAGCACCGTGATCTTGTCGGCCTCGGCCTTGATCGACACACCGGTCGGGATCGCCTTGGACAGCTCGCCCTTCGGCCCCTTGACGCTGACGTGCCCCGGCTTCTGTGAAAGCGTGACGCCTTTGGGCAGCGGCAGAATTTTTCGTCCGATTCGACTCATTATCCGGTCTCCTTACCAGACTTCGCAGAGAAGCTCGCCGCCCAGGCCTTCCTTGCGCGCGGCCCGGTCGGTCATCAGCCCCTTCGACGTTGACAGGATCGCGATGCCCAGGCCCGACCGCACCTTGGGTATCGTCCCGTGCCGGACGTACATCCGCTGCCCGGGACGAGAACGCCGGCGCAGGCCGGTGATCGCGTTGGTGCGCGGGTCGGCCCAGCGCAGGCGTACGACGATCTCCGGCAAGCCGGTGAAACCGTCGCGCAAGGCGTGGCCGGAGATGTAGCCCTCGTCCTTCAGCAGGACGCAGAGGCGCTCCTTCAGCTTGGAGGCAGGCGCGATCACTTCCGCCTGGCGCGCCAGGATGGCGTTGCGAATGCGAGCAAGAAAATCCGCGATTGGGTCAGTCATTGACATGCATGCACCTATTACCAGCTCGATTTGATGACGCCCGGGATGTCGCCGCGCAGCGAGAACAGACGAAAGCAGACGCGGCACAGGTCGAACTTGCGCAGGAATCCACGCGCTCGACCACACTGATGACACCGATTGCGGTGACGCACGCGCCACTTCGGCGCCTTCCTGTTCGCGGGCATATCGACGGTCTTTGCCATGGTTAGTTCCTGAAGGGCATTCCGAGGTGTTTCAGAAGCGCGCGCCCTTGTTCGTCGTTGGGAGCGGTCGTGTTGAAGGTGATGTTCATCCCCTTCGGCTTATCGAGCTTTTCGAAGTTGATCTCCGGGAAGATGATCTCCTCGCGAACGCCCATCGTGTAGTTGCCGCGCCCGTCGAATGACTTGGGCGAGACACCTTTGAAGTCGCGCACGCGCGGCAGCGCGAACGTGACCAGCCGATCGAAGAATTCGTACATCTGGTCACGGCGCAGCGTGACCATCGCGCCGATCTTCTGGCCCGCGCGAAGTTTGAAGATCGCGATCGACTTCTTGGCACGCGTGACGACGGGACGCTGGCCGGTGATCGCGCCGAGCTCGTCGATGGCGCTGTCGAGCAGCTTGGGGTTCGAGACCGCCTCGCCCAGGCCCATGTTGATGGTGATCTTGG
>DATMZL010001073.1:0-2375 GCA_035607075.1 Polyangia bacterium | reverse complement strand
GCGGGCGCGAAGCCAGGAACACGATCCTTTACGGCGCGCTCGCGGTGGGCGCGTTGTTCGCGCTGCTCATCGTGCTGCCGGATGCGATTCCGAAGGCGCCGATCACCATCGCCGCCGCGTTGGCCTTCTACAAGCTCGCCGATTCGATGCAGGGCGACGCCTTCACGCAGCACCGCGCGGCTGGCGGAGACCGCCAGTCGAACTGGGTTGTCTTCGGCCTCACGATCGGCACGGCGGCCGCGGTGCTCGTGATCCTTTTCGTCGCAATCACGGCGATGATGCCGCGCATCGACATCTCAGCCGGCGCTGCGAGCGGCGGAGGGACCGCCTTCGGATGACGCGTCCGCGCGCTGCAGCTTGTAGCCCATCCCCCGCACGGACTGCAGCCGGTCACCCATGGCGCCCAGCTTCGCGCGCAAATTCAGCACGTGCGTGTCGACGGTGCGGACCCGGCCGACGTGCCGGTAGCCCCACACGCGCGACAGCAGCTCCTGCCGCGTGAACACCCGGCCGACACGATCGGCGAGAAACCGCAGCAGCTGGAATTCGTAGGGGGTCAGCCCGAGCGTCTGTCCAGCCAGGTAGGCCTGCCGCATCTCGCAGTCGAGGACGATCTCCCCGTAACGCACCTGTAACGGCGAGCCGGGCCGCTTGTCACGCGCGTGCAGCTGGCGCATGCGCGCCGCCAGCTCCTCGGCGCTGACCGGCATCAGGATGAAGTCGTCGGCGCCCATCTCGGGATCCAGCCCCGAGACGCGGCCCACCTCGATGCAAAGCAGGATGCGCGCCGCGACCAGCTCGGGCCGCTGCCGAAGGCGCCGGATCGCGTGGCGGCCGATCTCCAGGTGCTCCCCGGCCTCGACGAGCACGACGTCGACGCCGCCCTTTATCTCGGCGAGATCGTAGCCGACGACTTCGACCGCATGACCCAGGTTTCGCAACAGCGCCGCAGGAGCATCCTTCTGAAGCTCGTTGCGCTTGGCGTCCAGTGTGACGACAAGAGTACGTAATCCGGAAGCGAGCAACCGCATTGTGTGGGGTCCAGGTAGCAGAAGCGGACGAACAGACTCAGAGTAGTCGTCCGTCGGTTAACTGGACGTTTCGTGGTCGTACAATTTTCGTAAACGCGTGTAGGTGCGTTTAACTTTCTCGACGATTTTCATGGGAACCCTAAAAGGGTTCCCAAACCCTCCCGCGAAGAGCTCCGCGCGGCGAAGCCGCACTACGCTCACGCGATCCCGTCGACAAATTCTCGACGGAATCAGTACACAGGCCAGCGACGCGGGAGGAAGTACTCCTCGTAAACGCGCAGCGCGTAACGATCCGTCATGCCCGTGATGAAGTCGGCGACAGCGCGCGACAGGCCGTCCGATTCGGGAATTCCCTTGGGCCAGTGCTTGGCGCGGAACTCGTCGGCGTGCGCGTGGAAATACGCCCACAGCTCGCTGATGATCCGCTGCGCCTTCTCGAACTCGCCGCGGATCTCCGGCCGCTCGTACACCGTCTCGTAAAGGAAGTCGCGCAGCGCGATCAGCGCGTCCAGAACCTCGTCGGTCATGCGGATCTGGCGCTTTTCCTCGAGCCGCGACGCCGAGACCATGTCGTCGACCATCCGCGCGATGCGCTCGCCGTGCGTATCGCCCAGCACGTCGAGGATCGCCCGCGGCACGCTGGCGGTATCGACGACCCGCCCCCGAACCGCGTCGTCGAGATCGTGGTTGACGTACGCGACGATGTCGCTGATGCGGACGATCTGGCCCTCCAGCGTCATCGCCATCAGGTTCGGGTTGTCCGAAATGATGTGCCCCTTCCCCTTCGAATGTTTCAAGATGCCGTCGCGCACCTCGACGGAGAGGTTGAGGCCCTGCCCCTCCCGTTCCAGCGTCTCGACCACGCGCAGCGACTGCTTGACGTGGTGAAAGCCGTCGGGCATCAACTTCGCCAGCACCTTCTCGCCCGCGTGGCCGAACGGCGTGTGCCCGAGATCGTGGCCCATCACGATCGCCTCGGTCAGCGACTCGTTCAGGCGCAGCGCGCGCGTCACCGTCCGCGCGATCTGGGCGACCTCCAGCGTGTGGGTGATGCGCGTCCGGTAGTGATCGCCCTCGGGCGCCAGGAAAACCTGCGTCTTGCCCGCCAGCCGTCGGAACGCCTTCGAATGGATGATGCGATCGCGATCGTGCTGGAAGATCGGGCGTACCGGGTCGGGCGGCTCGGGGCGGGCCCTCCCCTTGCTGGCGCGGCTGCGTTGCGCGAACGGCGAGAGAACGCGCTCCTCGTCGTCTTCCAGCCGCTCGCGGATCGTCGTCATCGCCTCTTCTTCGGCTTGCCGCGCCGCCGGTTGCTCCCGGAACGATCGTGGCCCTGTCGTCCTC
>DATMZL010001582.1:0-3594 GCA_035607075.1 Polyangia bacterium | reverse complement strand
AGCTGCTCCGACCAGACGGCGCCACCGGCCAGGACGACCAGCTTGACGTGGCGGCTGTCCACCACCGCCAGCGTCACGCTGGCGCTCTTCTCGTCCGGCGGAGGTTGCGCCGAACCACGCGTGAAAGTCCCATGGCCTTCCAACGCGTCCGACACGCGCGTCGGACGGCACCCATCACAAATGGGGTCCGCATAGGCGTAGCGACCTTCGAGCTTGCCGAGCTCACCGGGCGCGATGGGCGTCTTGGGTCCCGCGTACCGGTCCTGATCGACATGGCCGCAACCGACCAGCGCCCAGACGACGAGGCCCGCGACGCCCGCCACCCGCCGCATGCCCGACTACTTCTTGCAGGTCGCCAGGATCGCGTCGGCTTGCTGCTTGGCCTCCGGCTTGACCGGCAGCGCCTTGAAGCTGTTGTTCGCGGTCTTCGCGCCCGCGCAGTCGCCCTTCGCGACCAGCGCCTTCACCAGCTCGTAGTGGGCGAGAGGGTTCTTCGGGTCGAGATCGACGGCGACCTTGCACTCGGGCACCGCCTTCACCGCCTGCTTCTGCTCGATGAACGCGCGGCAGAGATCCGCGGCGAACGCGCCGTTCTTCGGTTCCAGCTTGCGCGCCTTCTCCTGCGCCGCCACCGCGCCCGGCACGTCGTTGCGCTTCAGCGCGACGCGCCCCAGCCGGTTCCACGCCAGCGCGAAGTCGGGCTTCAGCTTGGTCGCCTTCTCGAGCGCCGCGTGCGCCTCGTCGTAGTTCTTGTTGTCGGACTGGACCATGCCCAGGTTCGCCCACGCCGTCGCGTCGCGCGGCGCCAGGCGCGTCGCGTCCTTCAGCGCCACCAGCGCGCCGTTCACGTCGCCCGTGCGCCGCAGCGCCGCGCCCAAATTCATCCGGTAAACGGCGTCCTCTGGTTTCAGGCGCACCGCCTCCTTGTAGGCGACGACCGCCTCCTGCTTCTTGCCGAGGCCGTCGCGCGCGACACCCAGGTTGTACTGCGCCTCCGCGTACGCCGGCTTCGCCTTCACGGCCGCCTCGAACTCGCCGGCCGCGCCCGGTAGATCGTTTTTCGCCAGCATCAGCGCGCCCAGGTTGTTGTGCGCCTCGGCGAAGTCCGCCTTCAGCTTCACCGCCTGCTTGTACGCCGCCGTCGCGCCTGGGTTGTCGCCCTTCTTCTCCAGCGCGACGCCCTTCAAGTAATGCGGGCGCGCGTCCTTCGGATCGACCTTGGCCGCCTCGTCGAACGCCGCGATCGCGCCGGCGACGTCGTTCTGCTTGAACAGCTTCTCGCCTTTTTCGAGGAGGGGCGTGGCCCCGGCTCCCTCGGCCATCAGCAACGCGAGGATCAGCAGCATCGTGTCGAAATACTACACCGAAGCTGCGAGCGGCGATGTGATCAGGGCAGGCAGCAGACAGTGACGGGGTTCGTCGCCGAAACGCTCCCCGTCAGCTGACCGCCGGAGCACGAGATCTGGATGCGGCGCGACCGGGTGGTGCCGACAGCGCCGCCGCACGCCGGGTACATGTCGGGGAGCGGTTGGGTCATCCCGACCGTTCCCGTGCAGCTCGCGCCGCTGAACTCGGTCACCTTGGCGTCGTAGCAGTTGAGGTTGGTGCAATTGCACGCGCTGCACGCCCGCCCGTCGGTCGCCCCGGAGGCGTAGCTGTGACCGACGGTGTAACCGGTCGGGCACGGATAGGTCCCCGTCCGGTAGACGCACAACGCGGTCTGATAGGGCGACGTCGACCGCGGCGCACAGACGCTGCCGGCGCTGCAGCCGCCCTGGACGATGACGGTCGACGACGAGCACGCGCGCGCGGTCGTCTGGAAGGCCGGCGTGTCGCGCGTGATCGCGCCGCCGGTGGGCGTCGTGCACGTGATGCCCTGTTGCACGCCGGAGTAATACGCCCGGCTGAAGGTCGGCGTGAACGGCGGTGAGTGACAGCCAAGGGTGTTGCCCGAATAGGTCTGCGTGCCGGCTCCGCAGGTCGCGCCGTCGAAAAATTGGATGTACACGTTGCAGGGCGCGCCGATGCACGAACAGGACGAGCAGCTCGCGTTGCCCGCGGTCAAGCCACCCTGCCCTGCGTACGCCATCGTGTCGAACACCGTCGGACACGCGGGCGCGGTGCCGCTCCCCTCCCACAACGCGACGGGTCCGCTCCATCCGCTGGGCGCCGCCGCGACGCAGGCGTAGGCCGCGCACGCCGGGTCGGCGCAGTCGACGAGGCCGTTCCCGTCGTCGTCGACGCCGTTGCGACAGTTCTCGGCGTCGAACTTCGCCGTGACCATCACGGCGGATGTCAGCGGCACCACGCACGCGCCGGTTCCGCTGCAGCCGCCGCCCGTCCAGCCGGCGAAGCTCGAACCGCTCGCGGGCGTCGCCGACAGCGTCACCATCTGGCCGTAGTCGTAGGTCTCGGAGCAGTCCGCGCCGCAGGCGATGCCGGCGGGCGACGAGCTGACCGTGCCGGCGCCCGTGCCCGACTTGCTGACCATCAAGGTCTCGGGCACCAGCGTGAACGTCGCGGTGATGTTCACGACGCCGCTGACCGTCACCATGCAGTTCCCCGTGCCGCTGCAGCCGCCGCTCCACCCGGTGAACGTCGCTCCCGTCGACGGCGCCGCGGTCAACGTGACGGCCGTGCCGTTCGCGTACGGCTCCGAGCAGTCGCTGCCGCAGGTGATCCCGGCCGGAATCGAGGTCACCGTGCTGCTGGCGGCGGCATTCCCGGCCTTGGTCACCGTGATGCCGAAGCTGCCGGCGACGAACGTGGCCGTCACGCTGCGCGCCTGATCCGTCGTCACCACGCAGGTGCCGCCGCCGCTGCACGCGCCGCTCCAGCCCGTGAACAGCGACTGCCCGTCGGGCGTCGCAGCGAGCATGACCATCGCACCCTGCGCGAACATCGCGGTGCACGTCGCACCGCAATCGATCCCCGGGGGCGTCGAGGCGACCGTCCCCATCCCCGCGCCGCTCTTCGCGACGGTCAGCGTCTGGTACACGACGGGCTGGCCGCCCGTTCCGCCCGTCGTGCCGCCCGCGCCGCCCGTCGATCCGCCTGCCCCGCCTCCGGTCGATCCACCCGCGCCTCCTCGCGCTCCACCGAAGCCGGCGCCGCCCGATCCGCCGCCGCTCGTTCCCGCACCACCGTCCCCGTTCGTCAAGCTGATCGCGAGCGTGGAGCACCCAGGGGCCAGTTCCTTCGTGCCGCCGGCGGTCGCGATGGGTTGCTGGTTGGCAAACGCGGTGAGCTCGACGTCCACGCTGGCGCCGGTTGGGTACATCGGAAAGTCGACCTCGATCGTCCCGGTCGCGACGCCACGCGCGTGCGGCAGCTTCCGGCTCATCTCGGGGCTGTGGGGCGGCACCGTGATCGTCGCCTGGACCTCGTCGGCGTCACGCGCCGGGCCCTCGAACGTCACCGTCACCAGCAGCGTGTTCTGCTTGCAGGCGTTGGTTCCGCCGCCGCAGCTCGCGACGGCGACCGCGATCAGAACGCAAG
The DNA here is from genome assembly GCA_035607075.1 of Polyangia bacterium. GTDB lineage: Bacteria > Myxococcota_A > Polyangia > Fen-1088 > Fen-1088 > JADGRB01. The sequence continues at coordinate 96 of DATMZL010001582.1, read as the reverse complement.
CCGCGAGCGGCGCGGACCGCCGCATCATCGGTAGCCGTCCACCATGCCGAGGCTCGGCGACGGATCCTTCGCGGATCCGCCCATCGCCACCAGGAC
>DATMZL010000528.1:0-2453 GCA_035607075.1 Polyangia bacterium | reverse complement strand
CTCCTGACCGCGATGCTGAAGCGCATAGAGGCCGAGGTAAGCGAGGTTTGCCGCTTCCGGGTTGCCGTAGACTCCAACGACCCCGCACATTTCGCCGGCAGGCTAGCACACTCGCACCGTTGTCGGGCGCTCAGCCGTGCGCGTTGTCTTTCCTCCTGCGCTGCGTACGATGCGCCCTGCGCGTCAAACCTCGGGCGGTCATCGCCGTCGGGCTTGCAGGCGCGCTTTGGACCACCGTGGCGACGCCCGGCTGCGGCTCGATGAGCTCGCGTCGCGGTTCACGACCTACCCCTTCCCGGTCTGGGGCACCTGCGATCCGACCGCGCGATCCAACCAAGGACATCCCGCTGACGTCCGCACCGGTCACGCAGTCGCTGCTCTCGACCGACCTGATCGGTGGCTCACCTCAACCGAGCCCCGATCCGCAGAACCTGCTCTCCTTCATCTGGACGCTGTCCTGGTCGGGGCCCGGCGCCGCGCAGTACGCGGTCGACATTACCGTGGACAACATCCAGTTCCTGCCTTAGATCCAGGACCTTCCGCGGGAATAGAAACGCGGATGCCTCGATTTGAGCAACGCGTGACTTCGGGCATACTCCGCCCGAACTTTTGAAAATGGGAACCTTCAAAGGGTTCCCAAACCCTCCACGGGAACCTTCAGCCCCCATGATTGAAGTCAAAGGCCTGACCAAGTACTACGGCGAGCTGGCGGCGATTCACGACCTCGACTTCTCGATCGAACGCGGCGAGGTCATCGGCTTTCTCGGCCTGAACGGCGCCGGCAAGACAACCGCGCTCAAGATCCTCGGTTGCGTGCTGCTGCCGACCGCCGGCCAGGTAACCGTCGACGGCATCGACATCGCGCGCGATCCCCACGAGGTTCGGCGGCGCATCGGCTTCCTGCCCGACACGCCGCCGCTCTACAACGACATGAGCGTCGGGCGGTACCTGAAGTTCGCCGCCGAGCTGCGCGGCGTCGCGGGGTCGGAGGCGGACAAGGCCGTCGCCGAGGCCGAGGAGAAGACCTCGACCCGCGAGGTGCACGACCAGCCGATCTTCAGCCTGTCGCACGGTTTCCGGCAACGCGTCGGCGTCGCGCAGGCGCTGGTGCACCGGCCCAAGCTGCTGATCCTCGACGAGCCGACCAGCGGCCTCGACCCGGTTCAGATCGTCGAGATGCGCGAGACGATCCGCACCTTGCGCGGCGAGCACACCGTGCTGCTGTCCAGCCACATCCTCTCCGAGATCAGCCAGACCTGCGATCGCCTCCTGGTGATCCAGCGGGGCGAGATCGTCGCGCAGGGATCCGAGCAGGATCTCGCGACGAAGCTGGGCGGTGGCGGGACGATCGAGGTCGAGGTCCAGGGGACGTCATCGCGGGCGATCGAAGTCGCCCGCACCGTGACGGGCATCGGTGAGTGCAGCGTGCTGCACGAAGCCGGCGGCGTCGCCGTGCTCTCGCTGCAGGGCGCGCCCGATCTGCGGCCCAAGGTGGTGCGCGCGCTGGTCCAGAACCAGATCGACGTGCTGCGCATCGATCGCGGCGCGGCCCGCCTCGAGTCGATCTTCTTGAAGCTGACCCAGGACAAAGCCGACGGGAGGCCGCAATGAGCGCGGTTCTGCTGATCGCGCGGCGCGAGCTGGGCGGCTACTTCCGGTCGATGACCGGGTACATCATCGCAGCGCTGGTCCTGCTGATCGACGGCCTGCTGTTCAACGCCTTCGTGCTGAGCGCGGGCGAGATGTTCTCGGCGGACGTGCTCTCCAACTTCTTCTACATCTCGTTCGGCACGACGGTCATCGCCAGCGTGTTCATCTCGATGCGGCTGCTCGCGGAAGAGCGCCAGACCGGGACGCTGGTGCTGCTGACGTCGTCGCCGGTCCACGACTGGGAGATCGTGATCGGAAAGTACCTGTCGGCGCTGGCGTTCCTCGCGATCATCACGCTCGCGACGGTCTACATCCCGGCGCTCATCCTGGTGAACGGCAAGGTCTCGGTCGGCCACCTGGCGTCGGGATACCTGGGCCTGTTGCTTGTCGGCAGCGCGACGCTGGCGATCGGCGTGTTCGGTTCGGCGCTGGCGCGGACCCAGGTGCTGGCCGCCATCATCTCGGGCGTCATCGTCGTCTCGATCCTGATCGCGCACCTCGTTTCGCGCGTCACCGACCGGCCGCTGAAAGACATGTTCATGGCGCTTGCGCTCTACGCGCGGCACTTCCCGCCGTTCCAGTCGGGCGCCATCCACCTGCGCGACGTCGTCTACTACGTGGTGGTGGCGTACGTGGCGCTGTTCGCGGCCATTCGCGTGATGGAGGCACGGCGATGGAAATAATTCCGGTTCCCGCCGGCAAGATCGCCGACGCGGTCTACAAAGGTCTGAAGGGCAGCGCCCGCTGGTCAGTGGTGTGGGCGCTGGGCATGTTCGCCATCTTCGTGGGCGAGCGGATCGTCG